>NZ_JBQTHF010000035.1:0-3619 GCF_052390155.1 Actinokineospora sp.
GATCAACCGGCTCAAACGCAACCGTGCCGTCGCCACCAGGTACGACAAACTCGCCGTCCGCTACGAGGCCACGGTCCACATCGCCACGATCAACGAGTGGCTACGACTTTGAGACACGGCCTAGCCCCGAACCTGCTCGACCTTCCCCGATGCCGACCCAGTGGCCACGGGCGGGAACTCGCAAGGCTGGTAGCGATATAGGCCCAGCCGACACATTTCCCATCAAGAGGTAGTGGCCGAACACGTTGACGGCCCGGCCCAAGAAGGGGAAGGTACCGGCTGCCGGCTCACAACGTCCGTGGCCGGCCCAGGTCCGGGAGGTCGCCGCATATGGCCAGCGCGTCGTCAGCGCGGATCGCTCCGGTGTCGGACGTCCGAGTGGCGGGTGGCACCCTGGCGGTGGCGACCTGGGGCAACCCGGACCACGGGCTTCCGGTACTCGCGATCCACGGCATCACCGCGTCCCACCTCGCCTGGGCGGAGGTCGCCGCCCGGCACGACGGGCCGATCGTCGCGCCGGATCTGCGGGGGCGCGGCGGCAGCTCCGAACTGCCCGGGCCGTACGGAATGGTGGCGCACGCCGAGGACTGTGTCGCCGTGTTGGACGCGTTGGGCATCGAGCGCGCGACCGTCGTCGGCCACTCCATGGGCGGGTTCGTCGCGTCCGTGCTGACCCAGCGGCACCCGGACCGGGTGCACAGGCTGGTCCTGGTCGACGGCGGCGCCCCGCTGGCCGCCCCGCCCGGCGACGGCCCCGCCGACCTGGACACCCTGCTCGGGCCCGCCGTGCGCAGGCTGTCGATGCGGTTCGGTACGCGCGCGGAGTATCGCGACTTCTGGCGCAGGCACCCGGCATTCGCCGAGTGGACGCCCGCCATCGAGTCCTATGTGGACTACGACCTGACCGGCGCGGAGCCCGAACTGCGCAGCCGGGTGAGCCACGCCGCGGTCCGCGACGACTTCCTCGACCTGCACGTGGGCGCCGCACCGCGTGACGCCTATGCCGCGCTCGACCCGGAAACCCTGTTCCTGCGCGCCGAACGAGGGCTGTTCGACGAGCCGGTGCCGCTCTACCCCGACCCGGACGCGGTCGCCCTGCGGGTGCGCACGGTGCCCGACAGCAACCACTACACGATCCTGTTCGGCCCGGCGGGCGCCCGCGCCGTCGCCGACGCGCTCGCCCCCTGACGAGGAGATGTCGATGCGTTCCGTTCGCTTCCTTGCCACCCTGTTACTGGCGGCCGGGCTCGTGGCCGTCCCGGTCACCCAGGCCGCGGCCGACCCGGCGTACCTGACCAAGGAGGCCACCTACACCTCGGTGGCCAACGGTTGGGCGAAGGTCGACCGATATCGGGACACCACAACGGGATTCCGCGACGAGCAGTACCCGCCGGACGGGCGCGGCGACCAGGACGGCCAGCGGCGCACGTTCTTCAACAACGTCGGCAAGCCGTCGTCGTCGCGGTTCCTGCTCTACTCCGCGCCGCGCTGGTCGACCGGGACGAAGGCCACGCCGGTGCTGCTTGTGCACGGCGCCAACGACAATCCCGACCGCGCGTGGGCCAACCCCAACGAGTCCGGCGGATTCGGCTGCGGGTCGGCGACGTGTCCGTCGACCGGCCTGATGCAGTACCTCGACACCCGCGGCTACAAGGTGTTCGCGATCGGGTTCGCGCACAAGCAGGGCGACAACCTGCAGCACGCGCAGCAGGTCGGCGACGCCATCGCGGTGATCAAGTCCCGGCTCGGCGTGAGCAAGGTCGACGTGGTCGGCTGGAGCAAGGGCATGATGTCGGCCCGGATGTACGTCTCGTCGGTCAAACCCGCCTGGGGCCGGTCATACGCGGGCGACGTGCGCAAGCTGATGACGCTCGGCGGCCCGAACGGCGGCTACGACTACCCGTTCGCGCACGGCTGGGCGCACGACTTCTCCATCTGGCCCGAGTGCGGCGGCAAGATCAACGCGCCCAGCCCGCACACCCGGATGACCTGCTTCGGGCTCTACACCTACCATCCCGAGCTGTCGATCACCCCGACCGGCGGCTGGGACGCGTTCCCCGGCCAGCGGCAGATGCTCGCCAGGTGGGACGGCACGTTCGGCGTCAATGGGTCCACACAGGACTGGTACACGACTTACTATGGCGGACAAGGCTTCTACACCGACGGCCCGGGCATCCAGGCCGCGATCAACGCCGGTTCGCTGATCTCCACCATCCAGGCGACCAGCACGCCCGCCGCGGTCCAGGTGTACCTGCTCGCGGGCGGCGCGCCGAACATCGTCGGGGTGTGGAACGAGACCCGCGGCCCCAGCGACGGCATCGTCTTCATCGCCAGCGCCCTGAGCACCACCGGAGTCGCCACCGTGGGCGGCACCGCCCTCATCTCCACCATCAACCACTTGCAGCTCGGCTGGTCGACCTCGGCGATGGCCCAGGTCACCACCTGGCTGGCGTAACCAGAGGAACGGGAATCCGATGACGCTGTTCGAGGGAGTGACCTCCCGCCGCGTGCCGACCGACCGGCTGACCGTGAACGTGCTGGAGGTCGCGGGGCGCACCGGCGACCCGGTGGTGTTCGTGCACGGCAACATCTCGTCCAGCCTGTTCTGGCAGGACACGATGCTCGACGTGCCCGCGGGCTACCGGCCGATCGCGATCGATCTGCGCGGGTTCGGCGACACCGACCCGGAGCCGGTCGACGCCACCCGCGGCCTGCGCGACTACGCCGACGACGTGGTGGCCACGCTCGCCGCGCTGGAGGTCGACTCGGCCCACTTCGTCGGCTGGAGCATGGGCGGCGGCGTCGTGACCCAACTCCTGCGCGACCACCCGGCCCTGGTCCGCACGCTGACCTTGGTCAATCCGGTGTCCCCCTACGGCTTCGGCGGCACCCGCGGCGCCGACGGCGAACTGACCGATGTGGACGGTGCGGGCTCGGGCGCGGGCGGCGCCAGCCCCGACTTCGTCCAACGCCTCCGCGACGGCGACACCTCGGCCGATTCGCCGTTCTCGCCCCGCCAGATCATGCTCGCGTACTACGTCAAGCCGCCGTTCGAGCCCGCGCACGCGGACCTGTTCGTCGAATCCATGCTCACCACCCGCATCGGCGACGACCACTACCCCGGCGACCTGGGCACCACGTCGGTCTGGCCTGGCATCAAGCCGGGCACCCGCGGCGTCCTCAACACCATGTCCCCCACCCACTTCCGCATCGACGACCTGCACACGATCGACCCGAAGCCGCCGATCCTGTGGCTGCGCGGCGCCCACGACCAGATCGTGTCGGACACGTCGATGTTCGACCTGGCCTACCTCGGCCAACTGGGCGCGGTCCCCGGCTGGCCGGGCGACGAGACCAGCCCGCCCCAGCCGATGATCACCCAGACCCGGGCGGTCCTGGACCGCTACGCCGAATCCGGCGGCACCTACGACGAGGTCGTCATCGCCGACGCGAGCCACAGCCCGCACCTGGAGACCCCCGCCGAATTCGCCGCGGCCTTCCACGCCATGCTCGCCAAGGGCTGACCGCCGTCCGGGTGCAGGTGGCGTGCAAACCCCCCCACCCCGGCACCGCTGGGGGGAACGTGTTTGGCCCCGGGGAGGTGACCCCCCCCCGGGGC
>NZ_JBQTHF010000036.1:0-12513 GCF_052390155.1 Actinokineospora sp.
GTGTGCGGTTGGCGGCTGGGTGATGGGCCCGTCCCGAGGGCGGCGCCGCCCCCCCGTGGGGTGGAGGGCGCCGCCGGACGAAGTCTGGGATCAGCCGAGCTTGTTGACCCGCAGGGCCATGGCCGACTTCTTGTTCGCGGCCTGGTTGGGGTGGAGGACGCCCTTGCCGGCGGCCTTGTCCAGCTTGCGGCTGGCGACCTGCAGCAGTTCCTGGGCCTTGGCCTGGTCGCCGGACTCGGCGGCCTCGCGGAACTTGCGGATCGCGGTCTTGACCGAGGACTTGACGGACTTGTTGCGCAGCCGCGCCTTCTCGTTCGTCTTGATCCGCTTCATCTGGGACTTGATGTTGGCCACGCGATATCTCCTCGGTGTCGAACGGATTGCGCGCCGCTGAGGTGACTGATGGCCCTGCCGGAGCAGGTCTCCTCCAGGTCGGAGTGCCGCACGGCGCGACGGTCGAGTCTAACCGGTGCTCTCCTCGTCGCCCGCATCGCCTCCCGGCGACCGCGGGCGGCCCCGGCGCGGGAGTCCGCCCGCGCCGTCGGGCAGCCGCCCCGCGTCGGCGAGGGCGCGGCGGAGCATGAACTCGATCTGCGCGTTGGTGCTGCGCAGTTCGTCGTTCGCCCAGCGGGCCACCGCGTCGTGCACGGCGGGGTCCAGCCGCAACAGGACCTTCTTGCGGTCGGTCATCAGTGGTAGAGCGACCCGGCGTTGACCACGGGGTGGGCTTCCTTGTCGCTGCACAGCACGACCAGCAGGTTGCTCACCATCGCCGCCTTCCGCTCCTCGTCGAGTTCGACGACCTCGCGTGCGGCGAGGCGTTCGAGTGCCAATTCGACCATGCCGACCGCGCCCTCCACGATCCGCTGCCGAGCCGCCACGACCGCGCCCGCCTGCTGCCTGCGCAGCATGGCCCCCGCGATCTCCGGCGCGTACGCCAGGTGCGTGATGCGCGACTCGATCACGCCGACGCCCGCCGCCTGGACCCGCGCGGCGATCTCCGCGGACAGCGTCCTGGTGATCTCCTCGGCGTTCTCCCGCAGCGAGAGCCGCTGGTCCTCGCCGTGCGCGTCGTAGGGGTAGGTGGTGGCGATGTGCCTGACCGCGGTCTCGGTCTGGATGCCGACGAACGCCACGAAGTCGTCCACCTCGAACATCGCCCGCGCCGTGTCGTTCACGTACCAGACGACGACCGCGGCGATCTCGATCGGGTTCCCCTCGGCGTCGTTGACCTTCATGACGGCGGTCTCGTGGTTGCGGATCCTGGTCGACACCCTGCGTCGCGTGGTGAACGGGTTCACCCACCGCAGCCCGTCGAGCCGGACCGTGCCCACGTAGCGGCCGAGGAACTGGATCACCCGGGCCTCGCCGGGCTCGATCATGGTCAGCCCGCCCGCGGCTGCCGCGGCCGCGACGACGGTCAGGCCGCCGAGGACAAGCACGGTGACGGCGGCGCCCTGGCCGAGGGCGAAATCGCCCGCGAGTCCGGCGATCCCGAAGCCGACCAGGGCGAGCCCGGCCAACGTCAGCACCAGCGCGGCCCCGGCCATGGGCAGTCCGGCGACGCCGAACGCGGGTTTCTCGCGCACGTGCGGCGGTGGCAGCAGCGGCCGGTCGAAGTCCTCGGGTGTCGCAGTCATGGTTGCCTCCTGCTGGCTAGCTCGAACCTAGCAAAGTGATATCACTTTTTCGGTCGAGACGCCAGTGAGGTGGCGGTCAGGTCCAGCCGTAGCGGTCGCGCAGGGCGGCTGCGACCAGCGCGAACCGGTCGGCGGGCAGTACCGAGCCCTCGCGCCGGATGTCGCGTTCGCCCAGTTCGAACAGCCGGTCCATGCGCAGGTACGACGCCCGTCCGTCGCGGTCCCAGCCGCCCGAACCCAGCTCCAGCCAGTCGTCGCGCTCGTTGTCGTGCGGGGCCTTGGTGGACAGCATCAGCGCCCGCAGCGCGGCGCCCTGTCTGCCGACGACGAGCAGTGGCCGGTCCTTGCCGCGCTTCAGATCGTCCTCGTAGGGCACCCAGGCCCAGACGATCTCGCCCGGATCGGCGGCGCCGTCGAGGTCGGGGGCGTAGGCGATCGTGTCGGGCCGGTCGGCCGTGGGCACCTGCCACACGGCACCGTGGTCGGGGCGTGGGTCGTCGGAGGAAGCTCGCACGGACGACCAGCGTAGTCGTGCCCGGCCCGGATCGGCGGTAGGACTGACACCGTGGAGTTCCTGAGCAGTCGAATGATCATTCGTCCGGGTGACCCCGACCGGTCGCTGGCCTTCTATCGCGACGTCCTCGGCCTGGCCGTGTTCCGGGAGTTCCCCGGCGGGACGGTGTTCTTCCTCGGCGGCGGTTCCTGGAGGTGTCCGGGCGCGGCGGGTCGCCCGCGAGCCCGGACCTCGCGCTGTGGCTGCAGGTCCGCGACCTGGCCGCCGCCTTCGCCGCGCTACGCGAGCGGGGTGCCGACATCGTGCGTGCGCCCCGGGAGGAGCCGTGGGGCCTGCGCGAGGGGTGGCTGGCCGATCCCGACGGCGTGCGGATCGTGCTGGTCGAGGTGCCCGCCACGCACCCGATGCGGTTGGACCCGCGCTAGCGGTCACGACCACAAGTGTCCTGGTGCCGGTCGAGGCTGGTCGACCACAGGTCGCGGTAGGGCGCCAGCCAGGTGTCGATCTCGGCCAGTGGCTCCGGCCGCAGTTCGTACCAGCGGCGCTGCGCGTCCCGGCGCACCCGCACCAGCCCGGCGTCGCGCAGCACCTTGAGGTGCTTGGAGGTGCCCGGCTGGGTCAGCCCCAGTTCGACGACGAGGTCGCCGACCGACCGCGGCTGTTCGCGGAGCAGGTCGAGGATGCGCCGCCGGGTCGGCTCGGCCAGCACGGAGAAGGTGGTCGCCACCAAGTGAACATTACCGAATGGGCATATAGGGAGGCAAGCGTCGATCAATGCTGCGAGATCACCTCCCGGTAGGCGAAGATTCGTGGATGGAGCGCCCAACCACCGCGGCCCGGCCGAAGCGAACCCCGAGCCGGGCCCGCGACACCGGCCCTGACCTGGGTCAACTCTTCGACGGCTACCTCGATCCCCGCCGCCCGCACGCGGACGCCTACGACGAGATGTTCGCCGCCGACACGTCCGTGCGCAGCGCGTACCGGCGCCTGCACGAGCAGTTGGGCGCGTCACAGCCGGGCGATCTGACCGCGCGCTCGGAGGCTCTCGACCGTGCCCTGGTCGACCAGGGCATCACCTTCTCGCTGTCCGGCCAGGAGCGACCGTTCCCGCTCGACCTGGTGCCCCGGGTGATCACGGCGGCGGAGTGGGCGCGGCTGGAGAAGGGCATCGTGCAGCGGGTCCGCGCGTTGGAGATGTTCCTCGCCGACGTCTACGGCGACCAGCAGATCATCCGCGACGGCGTGCTGCCCAAGCGGCTGATCACCTCCTGCGAGCACTTCCACCGCTCCGCCGCGGGCGTCCTGCCCCCCAACGGCGTGCGCATCCACGTGTCCGGCATCGACGTGGTCCGCGACGAGGAGGGCATCTTCCGCGTCCTGGAGGACAACCTGCGCAGCCCGTCCGGGGTGTCCTACGTGATGGAGAACCGGCGCACCATGGCGCGGGTCTTCCCCGACCTGTTCGCCAAGCACCGGGTGCGCGCGGTCGGCGACTACGCCGTGCATCTGCTGCGGTCGCTGCGGGCCGCCGCCGCGGCGAACGTGGCCGATCCGAACGTCGTCGTGCTCACCCCGGGGGTGCACAACTCCGCGTACTTCGAGCATTCCCTGCTGGCCAGGCAGATGGGCGTCGAACTGGTCGAGGGGCGGGACCTGTTCTGCCGCGACAATGTGATCTACCTACGCACCACCGAGGGTGAACGCCAGGTCGACGTGATCTACCGGCGCATCGACGACGAGTTCCTCGACCCGGTGCAGTTCCGGCCGAACTCGGTGCTCGGCGTCGCGGGCCTGCTCAACGCCGCTCGCGCGGGCAACGTGGTGATCGCGAACGCGGTGGGCAACGGCGTCGGCGACGACAAGCTCGTCTACACCTACCTGCCCGAGATCCTCAGGTACTACCTGGGCGAGACGCCGCTGCTGCCCAATGTGGACACGTTCCGCTGCTGGCTGCCAGACGAGCAGGAGCAGGTGCTCGACCGGTTGGCCGAACTGGTGGTGAAGCCGGTGGAGGGCTCCGGCGGCTACGGCATCGTGTTCGGCCCCAACTCCTCGGCCAAGGAACTGGCCGCGCTGCGCAAGCGGGTGCGCGCCCACCCGCGCGGCTGGATCGCCCAGCCGGTGGTGCAGCTCTCGACGGTGCCCACGAAGATCGGCCAGCGGCTCAAGCCCCGCCACGTCGACCTGCGGCCGTTCGCGGTGAACGACGGCAAGTCGGTGTTCGTCCTGCCCGGCGGGCTCACCCGGGTGGCGCTGCCGGAAGGCAGTCTGGTGGTGAACTCCTCGCAGGGCGGCGGTTCCAAGGACACCTGGGTGCTCGCGGCCCGGTCGTCCACAGCGGACGAGGAGCTCAGCGGCGTGGGGCTCGCGGGCGCCGCTCCGCGCGACGAGATCGCCCCCGAACAGGGCCCGGAGCTGACGTCGGCGCAGCAGCAGCAACAGCAGCAGCAACAACGCGGGGAGGTCACCGATGCTCGCACGCAACGCTGAGTCGCTCTACTGGATCGGCCGCTACGTCGAGCGGGCCGACGACACCGCGCGCATCCTCGACGTCTCGGTCCACCACCTGCTGGAGGACGCGACGGTCAACGCCGACGCCACGAGTCGCCAGCTCCTCACCGTGCTGGGCATGACCCCGCCGAAGGAGACCGTGCTCGACGTGCGGCCGCTGACCGATCTGGTGGCCTTCTCCCGCGAGCACGCGGGCTCGATCGTGTCCTCGATCACCAGCGCCAGGGAGAACACCCGGGTGGCCCGCGAGGTTGTGTCCACCGAGCTGTGGGAGTGCATCAACTCGATGTGGAACGCGCTGCCCGAGGCGCAGAAGGCGGCCAAGCGGACCGGTCCGCACTCGTTCTTCTCCTTCGTGGAGGACCGCGCGGCGATGTTCGCGGGTCTGGCCGACTCGACCATGAGCCGCGACGACGGCTGGCGGTTCCTGGTGCTGGGGCGCTCGGTGGAGCGGGTCGACATGATCGTGCGGCTGCTGATGTCGCGGGTCGGCGACAAGCCGTCGTCACCCGGCTGGGTCACGGTGCTCCGGTCGGCGGGCGCCCACGACACCTACCTGCGCACCTACCGCGGTGCCCTCGACGCCCGCCGGGTGGTGCAGTTCCTGCTGCTCGACCGGCTGTTCCCGCGTTCGGTGTTCCACGCGCTGCGGCAGGCCGAGTCGTGTCTGGAGCAGCTCGACCACCGGCCGACCACCCGGGTCGGCGCCAAGGCCGAGGCGATCCGGCTGCTCGGCAAGGCTCGCAGCGACCTGGAGTTCCTGCGCCCCGACGAGCTGCTGGACAACCTGACCGGGCGGCTGCTCGACCTGCAGACGACCGTCCGCGACGTCGGCGAGGCCGTCTCCCAGCAGTACTTCCACTCCGTGCCGTGGGTGGCCTGGACGAACGCGGAGGTGAGCCTGTGACCGGCGCCAACTGGCGGATCCGGGTGGTGCACACGACCGGCTACCGGTACGCCGCTCCGGTCGTGCAGTCCTACAACGAGGCGCGGCTCACCCCGCGCAGCGACCGGTGGCAGAACCTGGTCGTCAGCCGGATCGAGACCACCCCGCCGACCAGGTCGTTCCGCTACACCGACTACTGGGGCACCGAGGTCACCTCGTTCGACCTGCACGCCCCGCACACCGAGCTGAAGATCGTGTCCTCGTCTGTAGTGGAGACCGGTGAGACAGTCGAGCCGGTGAACGGTGCGACCTGGGCCGAGCTGCGCGCGTCCGAGGTGATCGACCGGTACGCCGAGTTCCTGGAGTGGACCCGCTACGTGCCGCGGCACGGCGAGCTGGGGCAGCTCGCGCGGGAGATCCGCAAGGGACGCAGGCCGTTCGAGGCGGTGCTCGCCGTTGCCGAACTGGTGCACGACCGGCTCACCTACCGGCGCGGCACCACCGGCGTGCACAGCTCGGCGGTGGACGCGTGGGAGGCCCGCGAGGGCGTCTGCCAGGACTACGCGCACCTGACCCTGGCCATGCTCCGCGCGATAGGCATCCCGGCGCGCTATGTCTCTGGATACCTGCACACCAATCCCGACGGCAAGGTCGGCGAGACGATCAGCGGTGAGTCGCACGCCTGGATCGAGGCGTGGACCGGGGCCTGGTGGGGGTTCGACCCGACCAACGATGTCGAGATCGGACCCCGGCACATTTGGGTGGCCACGGGCCGCGACTACGCCGACGTGTCCCCGCTCAAGGGCACCTACAGCGGCGGCCAGGCGACCGCGATCGAGGTGTCGGTCGAGGTGACCCGGCTGGCCTGAGCGTGCCGTCACCGATTCGTAAGCTCAATCGGCCTGCGGAACCGGCACTATCGGGGACGTACGTCACTTTTCGACCACGGAGGTATCAATGGGCCGCACCGGCCTCGCCATGGCCATGGGTGTGCTGGCCGTGCTCGTCGGATGTGGCGCGCCGGACGCCGCGAGGCCGGCGGCGTCCGGCGCCGCGATCGCGCCTGCCGCGTCCGCGCCTGCCCCCGTTTCGGTACCGGGCGCCCCCGTGCCCGAGATGCTCAGGTTCTCCTCGACCACGCTCGACGGCGCCGCGTTCAAGGGGGAGAGCCTTGCGGGCAAGCCCGCGCTGCTGTGGTTCTGGGCGCCATGGTGCACCAAGTGTCAACGGGAGGCACCGACCATCCTGGAGGCGGCGAAGTCCACCGCGGGCAAGGTCAACTTCGTCGGCATCGCCGCCCAGGACCAGGTGGCGGCGATGCGCAAGTTCGTCGAACAGCGGGGGGTGGGTTCCTTCACCCACCTCGCGGACACCGACGCGGCGCTCTGGCGGCGCTTCGGCGTCACCGTCCAGCCCGCGTACGCCTTCGTCCGGGCCGATGGCAGCGTCGAGGTAAGCCCGCAACTGGGCAAGGACGAGTTCCTCGCCAAGGTCGCGGGCCTCGCAGGCTGATGACCGGCGAACTCGGGCTCGCCCTGGTGGCGGGCATGTTGGCGACGGTGAACCCGTGCGGTTTCGCCATGCTCCCCGCCTACCTCGCGTTTGTCGTCGCAGGTCGCGAAACCGCCTCGCCTGCTGCCAGGGTTGGTCGAGCGCTGACCGCGACGGGTGCGATGACAGCCGGGTTCGTCGCCGTGTTCGCGGTGTTCGGTCTGCTCAGCGCGCCGCTCGCGGCCTCGGCGCAGGGTTTCCTCCCGGTGGTCACGGTCGTGATCGGGGTGGCGATGCTCGTCCTCGGCGTCGTCTTGCTCAGCGGTCGCGAAATCACCCTGTTGCTGCCCAAGCCCAAACGGGGCGCACCGACCGCGCGGCTCGGCTCGATGGTCGGCTACGGCGTCGCCTACGCGATCGCATCGCTGTCCTGCACGATCGGGCCGTTCCTCGCGGTCGCCGGGATCGCGCTGCGCCAGGGCGATCTGGGCCGCGGCCTGAGCGCGTTCGTCGCCTACGCCCTCGGCATGGGCCTGGTCGTCGGTGTGCTGGCGGTGGCGGCGGCGGTGGCCGCGACGTCAGTGGCCGGCTTTGTCCGGCGGGTGCTGCCGCAGGTGAACCGGATCGGCGGCGTGCTGCTTGTCCTGACCGGCGGGTACGTGGGCTACTACGGGGTATATGAGCTCCGCGTCGCGGACGGGGCCGACCCCGCCGATCCGGTGGTGGACGCCGCGGGCGCCATCCAGGGCGAGTTGGTCAGAGTGCTGGACGCCATCGGGCCGGTCCCGCTGGTCGTGGTGTTGGCGGTGCTCACCGGGGGTGTCCTGCTGCTCGCTCAGCGCCGTCGCCGTCGCCGTGAGGTGCCGGATAAGTCCTGACCTGCGGGGGCATGGGACGATGTGGCTATCCATTGACCATGCGAGGGACCTGAGTGGCTACGTTCGCGGACGCGACCTTCACACCGCCGGAGCAGATCCGTAATTTCTGCATCATCGCCCACATCGACCACGGCAAGTCGACGCTGGCCGACCGCATGCTGCAGCTCACCGGTGTGGTCGAGGGGCGGGCCATGCGCGCGCAGTACCTCGATCGTATGGACATCGAGCGGGAGCGCGGCATCACGATCAAGGCGCAGAACGTGCGTCTGCCCTGGACCGTGGCAGGCAGCGACCACGTCCTGCACATGATCGACACCCCGGGCCACGTCGACTTCACCTACGAGGTCTCCCGCGCGCTCGACGCGTGCGAGGGCGCGGTGCTGCTGGTCGACGCCGCGCAGGGCATCGAGGCGCAGACGCTGGCCAACCTCTACATGGCACTCGACCGCGACCTGCACATCATCCCGGTGCTGAACAAGATCGACCTCCCCGCGGCCGACCCGGACAAGTACGCCGCCGAGATCGCGCACATCATCGGCTGTGAGCCCGACGAGGTGCTGCGCGTGTCGGCCAAGACCGGCCACGGCGTGCGCGAGCTGCTCGACGAGGTCGTCCGCGTGGTGCCCGCGCCGGTCGGCGTGGCCGACGCGCCCGCCCGCGCGATGATCTTCGACTCCGTGTACGACACCTACCGCGGCGTGGTCACCTACATCCGCGTGGTCGACGGCAAGATCACCCCGCGCGAGCGGATCAAGATGATGTCCACCGGGGCCACCCACGAGCTGCTCGAAGTGGGCATCATCTCCCCGGAGCCCAAGCCCAGTGTCGGCCTGGGTGTCGGTGAGGTGGGCTACCTGATCACCGGGGTGAAGGACGTTCGGCAGTCGCGAGTCGGCGACACGGTGACCTCGGAGCGCAAGGGCGCCACCGAGGCGCTGGCGGGCTACCGCGAGCCGCGTCCGATGGTCTACTCGGGACTGTTCCCTGTGGACGGTTCGGACTACCCGGATCTGCGCGAGGCGCTGGACAAGCTGCAGCTCAACGACGCGGCGCTGGCGTATGAGCCGGAGACCTCCGCCGCGCTCGGCTTCGGCTTCCGCTGCGGCTTTCTCGGCCTGCTGCACCTGGAGATCACCCGCGACCGGCTGGAGCGCGAGTTCGGCCTCGACCTGATCTCGACCGCGCCCAACGTGGTCTACCGGGTCGTCATGGACGACGGCGACGGGATGACGGTGACCAATCCGTCCGACTGGCCGACCGGCAAGATCGCCGAGGTCTACGAGCCGATCACCAAGTGCACCATCATCGCCCCCAGCGACTACATCGGCGCGATCATGGAGCTGTGCCAGGGCAAGCGCGGCCAGCTCGGCGGCATGGACTACCTGTCCGAGGACCGCGTCGAGCTGCGCTACACCATGCCCCTCGGCGAGATCATCTTCGACTTCTTCGACGCGCTGAAGTCCCGCACCCGCGGGTACGCGTCACTGGACTACGAGAAGTCCGGCGAGCAGAGCGCCGACCTGGTCAAGGTCGACATCCTGCTGCAGGGCGAGCCGGTGGACGCGTTCAGCGCGATCGTGCACAAGGAGTCCGCCTACGCCTACGGCACCAAGATGGCCACCAAGTTGCGCGAGCTGATCCCGCGCCAGCAGTTCGAGGTGCCGATCCAGGCGGCCATCGGCTCGCGCGTCATCGCCCGCGAGACCATCCGCGCGATGCGCAAGGACGTGCTCGCCAAATGCTACGGCGGTGACATCAGCCGCAAGCGCAAGTTGCTGGAGAAGCAGAAGGAAGGCAAGAAGCGGATGAAGATGGTGGGCCGCGTCGAGGTGCCGCAGGAGGCGTTCGTCGCCGCCCTGTCGACCGACGATTCGTCCGCCAAGGGCAAGAAGTAGCTCAGTCCACTGTGTAGTCGAAGGTGTGGCTGTCATGGTGAAGGGTGCCCCGCCAGGCGGTCGTTCCCTCGGCCATGGCTGTTCTTCCCCCAGTCGGTGTCCACGGATTTTGCCTGTGGACAGACGTTCGACAAGGGGAGGCCGGCCCGGTAGACCTTGGATGTCACATTCGGCGGCTGAGAGGAGTACCAGATGACCGCAGGTCCGTCCCCATCGACGGCGACATGACCGACCCGCTCGCCACACTGCGCGCGCTGTGTCTGGCGATGCCCGAGGCCACCGAGCGGGTCAGCCACGGCGAGCCCACCTGGTTCGTGCGCGACAAGAAGGTGTTCGTCTCCTACGCGAACAGCCACCACGACGACCGACTCGGCTTCTGGTGCGCCGCCCCGCCCGGCGTGCAGGAGGAGTTGGTCGCCGAGGACCCGGAGCACTTCTACCGGCCGCCCTACGTCGGACACCGCGGCTGGCTGGGCGTGTACCTCGATGTCGCGGTCGACTGGGCGGAGGTCGCCGAGATCGTCGACCAGGCCTACCGAGCCATCGCCCCGAAGCGGTTGGTGGCGGAGTTGGACGCCCGCGCCCAGTAAGCCGTGCGCTTGGTGAGTGGTGCGCTTGGTGAGTGTGTGTGGTGTGCCGAGCAGGCGCATGCCGGGGGGTGGCCCGGGGTTTGGTGATGTCCGTCCGCCGGTAGGCGCCGGGGTTGGCCGCTGCGGACGCGCCGATGGTCGAGTGGTGTCAGGTGGTCGGTTGGCGCCGGGTTACTGCGCTGCGCTGACGGTCCAGCGCGGTCGCCGGGGTCGGGTGGCTCAGTGGGCGGCGAGGATGGCGAGGGCGGCGGCGTACTTGGCCCGCAGCCGGGTCCGGGTGGGCTCGTCCAGCATGGCGAGGCGGTCGGGGGAGGAGTTGTCGGCGATGTCGGCGTACTTGACCGCCAGCGCGATCGGGTTGGCCGCGACCCGGGCCAGGTAGTCCGCCTGGCCTTCGCCGGGCCGCTTGCTGACCGCCAGCACAGCGGCGACCACGTCCGGCGGACACCCCGCCTCGGCGAGGTCGTCGGCGGTCACCGGGGTGTCCTCGACGACGTCGTGCAGGACGGCGGTCATCCGCTCGTGCTCGCCGATGACGCCGTTCATCACGCGCAGCGGGTGTTCGATGTAGGGCTTGCCGGACTTGTCGACCTGGCCGTCGTGGGCGGCGCGGGCGATTCTGATCGCGTCGTCGACGGTGAACATGCGGCGAATGTAGCCCACGACTCGGGCGCCCGCAGGGGTGTCGGAGGGCACTGTCCCTTCGGACCTTGTTGCTACGCGCATTTGCGGACGGCCGCACTGCGCGCGTACCGGCATGCCCGTCGTGTGGGCGGTGTGGTGGAGTCCGCTACGGTCGCGGGTGTGTTCGCCGATCTCGCGGTGCCTGTTGTCGTCGCTCCGATGGCAGGTGGGCCGAGTACCCCCGCGCTCGTCGCCGGGGCGATCGAGGCGGGCGGCTCCGGTTTCCTCGCGGGCGCCTACCTCACCCCCGACGCCCTGCGTACGCAGATCGAGGCCACGCGCGCGCTGACGGCGGGCCCGTTCGGCGTCAACCTGTTCACCCCGGGTGCGGAATCCACCGCCGACCTCACCGACTACCGCTCTCGGGTCGCCGCCGAGGCGGACCGACTCGGCATCGCGGCAGGCACTCCGAACTGGGACGACGACCACTACGCGGCCAAGCTCGACGTGGTCCTCGACGCCCGGGTGCCGGTGGTGTCGTTCACCTTCGGCCTACCGCGCCCCGACGACGTCACCCGCCTGCACGCGGCGGGTGTCCTGGTCGTGGTCACCGTCACCACCCCCACCGAGGCCCGCGCGGCCACCGCCGCGGGCGCCGACGCGCTCTGCGTACAGGGCGCCGCCGCCGGCGCGCACCGGGGCACCTTCACCAACGACCCGGCGTTCCCCGGCGGCGCCCCGCTCTACGACCTGCTGCCCGCGCTACGCCTGATCGGCGCCGAGACCGGCCTGCCGCTGATCGCCACGGGCGGGCTGGTGCACGGCGCGGACGTGGCGGCGGTGGTGGCCGCGGGCGCCGTCGCCGCGCAGCTCGGCACGGCGTTCCTGCGCTGCCCGGAAGCGGGCACCCAGCCCGCCCACCGCGCCGCGCTCGCCGCCGCCGACCGCGAAACCACCCTGACCAGGGCGTTCAGCGGACGCCCCGCGCGGGGGTTGGTCAACCGCTTCATCACCGACCACGGCCCCGCCGCACCCGCCGCCTACCCGCAGATCCACCACCTGACCCGCCCGGTCCGCGCGGCCGCCGCCCAAGCGGGCGACCCGGAGGCGATGGCCCTGTGGGCCGGACAGGGCTACCCGCTGGCGACCGACGGCCCGGTGGCCGAGGTGATCGCCACCCTGGCCACCCAGGCCGCCGCGGCAACCGCACGGTTGGCCTCCCGCTTCTCCCCGCACTAGCCCGCCGCGGCAACCGCTCCGCTCGCCTGGTCTCCCGCTCCTCCTCGCACTTGGCCGCCGCGGCCCTGCACGTGCCCCCGCTCACCGGCGGCGAAGTGGCCGCCCGCGCCCACCGCGGACTCCTGTGCCGCCCGGAGCAGGCGCTGGGAACGGCCGCGTGCCGTCCACCCGGGGCGGGGCGCGGCCCCCTCGACCGGTCTTACCGGGAGGCGGAGACGGCCCGCGCGAAGGTGGGGTACATGTCC
>NZ_JBQTHF010000037.1:0-33329 GCF_052390155.1 Actinokineospora sp.
ATAACACGACGGTGGATCCCCCCAGCGATTCGCGCGCGCCCCCCGACACCACACGACCCCAGACAACGCCTCACAGCATCCCCGCTGACAGCCCCGACACCAAGACCCCAAACGGACGAACCTGCCAACACCCGATCACGTGTCCCGACAGCCCTCCCGCACGCCGTGGTGAGTTCCGGGTCATCTGCGGCGGGTGACCGCTGGGTCGGCGGGGCTTGGTCTTCCGCCGAAACCAGTCCGCCTCGGTCAGGTCGGCGAAGTCGCGGCAGCCCAGGCGTTCGTCCGGCCGGGCGGCGCGCTCGGCATCGGCCTGGAACAGGCCGACACGCCAGGAGGTGGCCTCGACGGACGGAGGCCACCTCCTGGCGTGATCCGATCCGACTACGGCGCCGGGGTCGGCAGCGGAACAGGCAGACCCGGCACCGGCAGACCCGGCGCGGGCACCTCCGGCACGGGAACGCCCGGCACCTCCGGCACACCCGGGACCGGCGGGATCGGCAGCGGCACCGGCAGCGGAGCGGCGCCCGGGGCAGGTGCACCGGCGCCGGGCAGCGGGAGCGGCACCGGCAGCGGCGGCAGGCCCGGCACCGGCGCGGCGCCCGGGGCGGGTGCGCCCGCACCGGGCAGCGGCAGCGGCAGCGGAATCGGAATCGGGAGGCTGCCGAGCAGGCTGCCGATCAGGCCCTGCAGCAGGGCCAGCAGCGAGCCGACCAGACCGGTGACGGCCTGGACCGGGTCGGGCAGGCCGGGCAGCGGCAGCGCGGCCTGGATCTGCTGGGCCGTGTCGTCGGCCTCGTCGACCAGGTGGATGGTCTCCTGCGTGCGGGCGATCCCCTTGACCTCGGTGAGGGCGGGGCGCAGTCGGGTGACGGAATCGAGGAGCGTCTTGGCGTCGTGGTCGCGCAGGGCGGTGTCGATCTCGGTGTGGAACGCCTTCAGCTTCTCGACCGATTGGGCGACGGGCGTTCCTGGTGGCACGAGAGTGGCCGTGGCGGCCGACGCCAAACCGGCGCCCACCAGCGACAGCACACTCACGGCCGTGACCGAGGCCACGATCCGAGCGAGGTGACGGTTCATCGAGGGTTCCTCTCCGGGTTGGACTCTTCCAGCGCTCCAACCGCTACCAGCTCGAACTGGCCGTCACCACAGGATCACGGCGCGTGCAACGGCCCTGACGACGCGGTCCGCGCTCGATTCCCGCGATCGGGGTACACGACCGCGTGATAACCGGCCGTTCGTGGTCACGCTGGCCAAACCTTCGGGCATTGCTGTGACCGACGGGGGACAAACTCCTCACGAATGGCTCAATCTGCCCCAACGACCGCAAATACACCCGAAAGAACCGCGTGGCGCGCTCGTGGCCCGGCAGGCGCGGCGGAATGCCGCCAACCGCCCAAGTACCCCGTTGGGATGCATTTCGGCGCCGAGCGACGCGAATGGGGCGATGATGGGGGGTTCACCACGACGACCGCACCACGGGCGCCAGCGCCTGGGACACGTCGCGGAACAGCGCCACCTGGTCGGACACGCCGGTCAATTGCAGGGTCCCCAGCACGGGTCCCGGCGGGACGGCGACCCGCAGGACGCGGCCGCGGTGCAGGCAGTGGTAGTGCGCCCGCAACAGCAGCGGCGCCGTGCCCACGCTGAGAAAGGTGACCATCATCAGGTCCACCACGAGCATGCCCTTGAGCGTGTCCTCGGCGCACGCGTCCTCGACCTGCCTGCGCCACGGGCCCTCGGTCAGCAGGTCGATTCGTCCGACGGCGACGACCACGACGGCGGACCGGGTCCGCCGGGTCGTCACCTCCAGCGCGCTCACAAGCGGCCTCCGACTCGCGGTTGTAGCCTGCGCGCGGCAAGGCGGGGGGAATGCGCGGCGGCTCGCCGCGCCTTGAGTTGCGGACTATAACGGACCCATTGTGCGCCTTCGACGGCCAGTCGACCCCACCGCGGAATGCGTCGCATTCAGTGAATTCCGCGGGCATCCGGGGCGTTTGCCGCCCACGGTGCGGGAAAGCTAGTGCTCGTCGCGGATCGGCGACCGCGAGCACCCGTCCAGCGGGAGTCCCGGGTCGCGGTCGTCGCCGCGGGGGTCCCAGGTGTCCGCGGGCGCGGCGCACTCGATCGTGACCCGCGCCCAGGCCAGATCCCTCAGTTCAACCGACATGTCCTGTCGATCGACCGAATGGAGCACTGCGTTACCGACCGCTACATCGCTGACCCGAATGTCGCAATTCCCGTACCCGCAGGCGGCTTTCGGGCCCGTGGGCGGTGGTCTAGTCCACCAGTCGGGCGGGGAAGCCGCCGGTCGCGATCGGGCCCCACCGCTCGACGGTGACCCGGATCAGGCACTTGCCCTGGCGCACCATCGCCGCGCGGTACTCGGCCCAGTCGGAGTGCTCGCCCGCGATGCCGCGGAAGTACGCCACCAGCGGCTCCATGGCCGCGGGCAGGTCGAGCACCTCGGCGCGGCCGTCGACCTGGACGTACGGCCCGTCCCAGTCCGCGGAGAGGGCGCACAGCGACACCCGCGGGCGGTGCCGGGCGTTGTGCGCCTTGGCGCGCTCTGGATACGTGGCCACCACGACGCGGCCCTCGCCGTCCACGCCGTAGACGACCGGCGAGACCTGCGGGCTCCCGTCGGCGCGGGTCGTGATCAGCACGCAGTTCTTGCGCGCGCGCAAGAACTCCAGCAGTTCGGCGCGGTCGGTGCGGTGGGCGGTGGCGGCGCGGGCAGACATGGCCCCACCCTATTTGGCTATTTCACGCTCAGCTTGGCGAGCCGCTGCGGCGTCGGCCACCGGACCTCGCTGACCCAGCCGAACCGCTCGAAGAGCCAGATCATCCTGGCGGAGACGTCGATCTGGCCCCGCTGCACACCGTGCCGGGCGCAGGTCGGGTCGGCGTGGTGCAGGTTGTGCCACGCCTCGCCCATCGACAGCACCGCCAGCGGCCAGAAGTTGGTGGCCTTGTCGCGGGACTTGAACGGGCGGTTGCCGACCATGTGGCAGATCGAGTTGACCGACCAGGTGACGTGGTGCAGGAACGAGACCCGCACCAGACCGGCCCAGAAGAACGCGGTGACCGCGCCCCACCACGACCAGGTGAGCAGGCCGCCGAGCAGCGCGGGCGCGAGCAGGGTGATCGCGGTCCACAGGCCGAACTGCTTGTCGATGCGGGTGATGTCCTCGTCGGCCACCATGTCCGGGGCGAACCGCTCGGCGTTGGTGAGCGTGCGGTCGAACACCCAGCCCATGTGCGCGTGCCAGAACCCGCGGACCAGCGCGATCGGCGAGGTGCCGAACGCCCACGGCGAGTGCGGGTCGCCGTCGCGGTCGGCGAAGGCGTGGTGCCTGCGGTGGTCGGCGACCCAGTGCAGGATCGGGCCCTGCAGCGCCATGCTGCCCACGATGGCGAGACCGACGCGCATCGCGCGGGTGGCCTTGAAGGCGCCGTGGGTGAAGTAGCGGTGGAAGCCGACGGTCACGCCGAGGCAGGTGGCGGTGTAGAAGAACACGGCCAGCCCGATGTCGACCCAGCCCAGCCCCCAGCCCCAGGCGAACGGGACGGCGGCGATCAGGGCCAGGAACGGCCCGAGGATGAACAGATAGGTGCCGAACTGCGGCCACGCGGCCCGTGGCGCGCCGAACATCGGTTTCGGCGCCGCTTGGTCCACCTGCGATCCGTTGCCCTCGACGGTCGCGGTCATGTGCTGCCTCCAGGATCGATGACGGCGCCAGCAGGGGGT
Source organism: Actinokineospora sp. (assembly GCF_052390155.1). Classification (NCBI taxonomy): domain Bacteria; kingdom Bacillati; phylum Actinomycetota; class Actinomycetes; order Pseudonocardiales; family Pseudonocardiaceae; genus Actinokineospora; species Actinokineospora sp. Next base: position 3,749 of record NZ_JBQTHF010000037.1, read on the forward strand.
ATTGGCGCCGCTCCGGGTAAGCAAACCAGTCGGGCGGGGCGGACACCAAGCGGCCGATCGTCGCCTCGTTGTCCGAACTGTCAGACTTGCCAGGCCATCGCGCGCGCTGAGGGATACGTCACAGATCCACCGTCTGCGCCGGCCCCGGAGACCCCTGCACCCCGGGGCCGGCGGGTAGATGTTACTTCAGGTAATAGCTACGGCCGAGGCAGTGCGTTCACGGCGGTCGTGATCGCGTCCGCGTAGGCGGCGATCTCGGTGTAGACACCGGGGTATTCGGGCCGCGCGCAGCCGACTCCCCAGCTCACGATGCCGACCTGGCGCGGCGTGCCGCTCGCGTCGGCGCGCAGCAGCGGGCCGCCGGAGTCGCCCTGGCAGGTGTCCACCCCGCCCACGTCCACCAGGCCCGCGCACACCATCGCGCTGGGCACGAACGGGTAGCCTGCTCTGCCGTAGCGATCGGCGCAGGTCAGGTCGTCGACGAACGGCACCCGGGCTTCGAGCAGGTACCGCTGCGCCTCGCCGCCCTCGGCGGCCGCGCCCCAGCCCATGATCAGCAGCTCGCCGCCCTCGACCGGCACGGGGTTGAGCCGGACCGGCGGCAGCGCGACCGGGCGGGCGAGCTTGATCAGCGCCCAGTCGTTGCCCCTGGTCACCCCCTCGTACTCCGGCGCGCGGTGGACGTAGGTCGACTGGACGACGACCGCGGCGGGGTCACGCAGGTCGACCACGCCGATGGTCGCGGTGATCCGGGTGTTCGGGCCGGTGCCGCCGACGCAGTGCGCGGCCGTGAGCACGACCTCGTCGGTCAGCAGAGAGCCCCCGCAGCCCATGGACAGCCGCACCATCCACGGGTAGGCACCCTGGACCGCGGGCGTGCCGCCGACCACCCGGGGCGGGCCCGCGGCGGCGGGCACGGCGGTGGTGGTCGCCGCGAGGACAGCGGCAAGGCAGACGACGGCGAAGCGACGCATGGCGGGTCTCCCGGGATCACGGTTCGGTTCCCAGCGTGCCCCGGCGGGCGGGTCGGACCCGCCAGATGCACCACAACGGGCGAATCGCGTTGCCCGATCGGGTTACGGCAGCTCGAAGAACGCGATCGCGCCCTCCTCCAGGCTCCCGAGGTAGACCGTGCCGTGGTGCTCGCGCACGCCGGTCACCAGGTGGAAGTCGGGCGAGGTGCCGAAGAAGTCATGCACGGTCGCGCCGGTCGCGGCGTCGATCGCGCGGGTCCACACGACCCGCTTCTCGGCGGGCTGCAGCTTCGGCGGCAGCGCCCACACCGCCCGCCGGAACACGGGCGGCAGCCGCAGCAGCAGGTCCAGCAGCGGGTCGCGCGGGTTGGCCATGGCGATCCAGATCAAGCCGTCGGAGCCGGTGGCGATGTTGTCCGGGAAGCCGGGCAGGTTGTCGGCGAGCACGTCGGAGGTGCCCGCGCGCTCCCCGGTGAGCCACACGCGGTGCAGCCGGTACTCCCACATCTCGGCGACCACCACGCACGACTCGTCCGGCGCGAGCGCGACCCCGTTGGCGAACTGCAGGTCGCCGAGCAGGGTGTCGACGGTGCCGTCCGGCGCGCGCCGCAGCAGCCTGCCGGTGCCGGTGTGCTCCAGCAGGTCGGCCTTCCAGAACTCCAGGTCGAAGCGGCTGCTGGAGTCGGAGAAGTACACCGTGCCGTCGGCGGCGACGGCGGCGTTGTTGCACACCCGCAGACCGGGTCCGGCGGGCACGAGCACCTCGACGACGCCGTGCGCGCGGTCGACCAGCAGCAGGCCGCGGCCCGCGTCGCACACCAGCAGCCGCCCGTCCGGGTACAGCTCCAGCCCGAGCGGGCGTCCGCCGGTGTCGGCGATGGTGTCGAGCCGCCGCCCGTCCGGGGTGAGCCGCAGAATGCGGCCGTCGGCCACCCCGGTGAACACGTTGCCGCGCTCGTCGACCAGCACGTCCTCTGCGCCGGAACCGGTCACCTGCCGCACGGTGAGCGGCGGCAGCGACGGCGACGGCCGAAGCCCCGCCCTGGGCGCCCGCCACACGACCGGGTCGATCTTCGGACGCCGCATCCGCGCACCCCTATCGGTAGGTCAGCAGGTCTCGGTTCGCCCCCTCGAAATGACCGTGCTCGTTGAACGATACGAGGGAAGCGCCCGATCGGCCGTGCACGACCTTCGTCACCGCCGCGTTGACCATCACCCGGTTGAGGGTGACGAAGCCCGCGGCGGGCAGGCCGAGCAGCCGGGCGCAGATCGCCGAGATCACGCCGCCGGAGGTGAACACGACGCCCGTGCCGCCGGACCCGAGCCCAGCGCCCACCTCGGCCAGCGCGGCGACGGCGCCCGCGGCGAAGTCGGCGTACGTGCCCACCGCGCCCGCCGGATCGCCCGCCACCCAGTGGTGCAGGGCGCTGTCGAGCAGGGCCTGGAAGTCGCGGGGGGTCGCCGCCGCCACCGCATCCGGCGCGGTGAACTGCTCGACGATGGCGAGGAAGTCGTACTCGTCCCAGCGCGGGTCGGTCTGACAGGGCAGGTCGAACCCGGCGGCGGCCAGGGTGACCGACGCGGTGGCCCGCTGCCGCGACAGCGTGCCCGACCACGCCTGGGCGGGAGTGAGCCCGCGGCCGCGCAGTTCCTCCCCCAGCACCTTGGCCTGCAACTCTCCCGCGGGCGCCAGCACGTCGTAGTCGTCGGAGCCGAAGGACGCCTGCCCGTGCCGGAGCAGATAGATGGCGCTCACGACGCCCCCTCGCGGACGCCCTGTGACATTGGTCCGCTCGCGGACGCCCTGTGCCATGGTTCGCTCGCAAGCTCGCTCACGAACCGATCACCTCCCGGCAGCGCCACTCCAGATAGCCGGAGAACATCCAGAAGTCCTTGAACGCCGGATTGTGCGTCTGGCCGTGGTGGTAGCGGTAGTAGATCTGCTGCAGGATCACCGCGAGCCGGAACAGCCCGAACGCCTCGTAGAACGCCCAGTTGGCCGGGCGCAGGCCCATCCGGTCGCAGTAGTGCTCGACTATCTCGGCTCGGGTGAGCATGCCCGGCACGTGCGAGGGCTGCCTGCGCGAGCGCAGGAACACCTCGTCGTCGTCGGCCTGGATCCAGTAGGCGACGGCGCCGCCGAGGTCCATCAGCGGGTCGCCGAGGGTGGCCATCTCCCAGTCGAGCACGCCGACGACGGCGAGGTCGTCGTCGAGCACCACGTTGTCGATGCGCCAGTCGTTGTGGATCACCACGGTGCCCACGTCGGCGGGCTGGTGGGTGTCCAGCCAGGCCATCACTTCGGCGAAGTCCGGCACGTTGTCGGTGCGGGCGGCGCGGAACCGCTCGGACCAGCCGCGCACCTGGCGCCCCACGTAGCCCGCGCCCTTGCCGAGGTCGGTCAGCCCGGCGGCCGCCGGGTCGACCCGGTGCAGGTCGACCATCCGGTCGATCAGCGCGGTGGACAGCGCGCGGGCCCGCGCCGCGCTCAGCTCCATCCCGGCTGGCAGGTCGCGGCGCAGGATGATGCCGGGAATCCGCTCCATCACGTAGAAGTCGGAGCCGAGCACCGACTCGTCCGTGCACAGGCCGAGCAGCGCGGGCACGTACGGGTACACCGGCTTGAGCTGCCGCTGCACCCGGAACTCGCGCCGCATGTCGTGCGCCGACGCCGCCTTCTGTCCCGCGGGCGGGCGGCGCAGGATCAGCTCACGGTCCCGGTAGGACAGTAGGTAGGTCAGATTCGAGGCCCCGCCGGGAAACTGGCGCACCAACGGCTCGGCGTCCAGTCCGTCCACAATGGACTTGAGCCAGGCGTGCACGGCCACGGTGTCGAAGCTGTCCTCGGCGCGGACGTCGCGGGGTTCGTCGTGCGGCGCGGTCATGACATCTTGGCCACGACGCCCAGCGGCAGGGTCCGCATGGCGAACCCGACCACCGACCACGGCCAGCCCGGCACACACGCGGTGGCGGGCTCGCGTTCGATCGCCCTGACCATGGCCCGCACGCCGGGCACGGTGTCCACCATCAGCGGGGTCTTCTTCAGCGTCGAGTTCATCTCCGAGCGGATGTAGCCCGGGTAGATGGTGGTGACCTCGATGGGCTTGCCCAGCATGTCCGCCCGGATTCCCTCGGCCAGCGCGGCGATCCCGGCCTTGGTGGCCGCGTAGGTGGACAGGTTGCGCGGCATGCCACGCATGGCGCTCATCGAGGAGATCACCACCAGGTGACCGGCGTTCCGCGCGCGGAAGATCTCCATCGCGGCCTCGCACTGGGCCAGCGCGGCGACGAAGTTGGTCTCGGCGGTCTGCTTGTTGGCGTGGAAGTGGCCGGTGCCGATCGACTGGCCCTTGCCCAGACCCGCGTTGACGATCACCCGGTCGATGTCGCCGAGTTCGGTGCGGAACTCGCCGAAGACCTTGAACACCGCGTCGTGGTCGTTGACGTCGAGCGCGCGCACCACGACGGTGATGCCCGGGTTGGCCTGCACCAACTCCACGCGCAACTCTTCCAGCCGGTCCGTGCGGCGGGCCGCGAGGGCGAGGTTGCGGCCCTTGGCGGCGAACTGGCGCGCCATCTCCTCGCCGAGCCCCGAACTGGCGCCGGTGATGAGGATGTTCTTACGAGTCACGGGTTTCCTTCTCCATCGCGGGCCGCAGCCGGGCCCAGTACTTTGCCACCTGCGCGTCGAACGCGCGCGGCAGCAGGCGCTTGAAGCGGTAGGACTTGCGGCCCTCGGCGTGGGTCAGCAGCAGGAACCGCTTCGCCGCCACCGCGTCGAACACCTGCCGCGCGACGTCCTCGGCGGTGATCTTGGACGAGGCCATCAGCTTCTGGCTGACCTTGAGCGCGGCCGGATCGGGGGTGCGCATCCGGTCGTTGAGGTTGGTCTGGAAGAAGCCGGGACACACCGCGGTCGTGCCGATCCCGTAGGGCGCCAACTCGTGGCGCAGCGTCTCCGACAGCGCGAGCACGCCCGCCTTGGTGACGTTGTAGGACGCCATGCCGGGCAGGTTCATGATCGCGGCCAGCGACGCGATGTTCACCAGGTGCCCCGAGCCCTGCGCCTTGAACACCGGCACGAAGGTGTGGCACCCGCGCACCACACCCTTGACGTTGATCTCCCAGATCCAGTCCCAATCGGACAGTGGGATGCGCTCGATGCGCCCGCCGGAGCCGACTCCCGCGTTGTTGACCAACACGTCGAGCCCGCCCCACTCGCGCTCGCACCAGTCCCGTGCGGCGATCCAGGACTCGTCGTCGGTCACGTCGAGCGCGAGGTGCTCGACGTCGAGTTCCTTGGCCACGGTCTCGGCGGCGGCCGCGTCGATGTCGGTGACCAGCACCCGCCACCCCGCGTCGGCGTAGCGGGTGGCGATGGCCTTGCCCAGCCCGGAACCCGCGCCGGTGACCAGAACACGTCCTCTCACGAAACGTACTTCTTCAGCTCGATACGGGACACCACGCCCTGGTGGACCTCGTCCGGGCCGTCGGCCAGCCGCAGCGCGCGAGCCCCGGCGAAGGCGGCGGCGAGCGGGAAGTCGTCGGTCATGCCCGCGGCGCCGTGGAGCTGGATGGCCATGTCGATCACGCCGAGCGCCATGTTCGGCACCACGACCTTGATCTGCGAGACCTCCGACAGCGCGCCCTTGAGGCCGAACGTGTCGAGCTTCCACGCGGCGTTGAGCACCAGCAGCCTGGCCTGCTCGATGGCGATGCGCGCGTCGGCGATGCGCTCGCGGTTGCCGCCGAGACCCGCCAGCGGCGAGCCGAAGGCGACTCGCCCGGTGGCGCGCTTGCAGGCGAGTTCGAGCGCCTTCTCGGCGAGGCCGATGAGCCGCATGCAGTGGTGGATGCGGCCGGGCCCGAGTCGGCCCTGGGCGATCTCGAAGCCGCGGCCGGGTCCGGCGATCACCGCGTCGAGCGGCAGTCGGACATCGGTGAAGCTGACCTCGCCGTGGCCGAAGGGCTCCTCGTGGCGGCCGAACACGGGCAGCATCCGCTCGACCTTGACCCCGGGGGTGTCCAGCGGGACCAGCACCATCGAGTGCCGCGCGTGCTTGGCGGCGTCCGGGTCGGTCAGGCCCATGAAGATCGCGACCCGGCAGTTCGGGTGGCCGATACCGGTGGAGAACCACTTCGTGCCGTTGAGCACGATGTCGTCGTCCTTGACCGTGGCGGTGGCGACCATGTTCGTCGCGTCGGAGGACGCCACGTCCGGCTCGGTCATGCAGAACGCCGAGCGGATCTCCCCGCGCAGCAGCGGTGCCAGCCAGCGCTCCTGCTGCGCGGGGCTGCCGTAGAGGTGCAGCACCTCCATGTTGCCGGTGTCCGGCGCGTTGCAGTTGAAGACCTCCGGTGCGATGGCCGAGCGGCCCATCAGCTCCGCCAGCGGCGCGTACTCGACGTTGCACAGACCGGCGCCGTGCCTCTCGTCCGGCAGGAACAGGTTCCACAGGCCCCGCTCGCGCGCCTTCGCCTTCAGTTCCTCGATCACGGGCAGCGTGACCCACGGGTTGTCGAGGGTGGCCAGCTCACGGTGGTATCCGGGCTCGATCGGGTCGATCTCGGTGCTGATGAACTCGGCCACGCGGGCGAGGTAGTCGGCCGCTCTGGCGGAGTGCGCGAAGTCCACGGGGGGTACCTCCGGGTTGCTATTGAGCAGTGCTCAACAAGCTACCCTGGCCGCTATACGTCGCTCAACACCAGCGGCGTCACACCGCGGGAGGACGCATGACCGACGCACCGTCGCGGACCCGCTTGCGGCGCAGCGCCGAGGATCGGCGCGGGCAGCTCATCGGCATCGGGCTGCGGATGCTCACCGTGCGCCCGATCCACCAGATCACCGTGGACGAGGTCGCCGCCGAGGCGGGCATCTCGCGCAGCCTGCTGTTCCACTACTTCCCCACCAAGCACGACTACTACGTCGAGGTCGTGCGCGCGGCGAGCCGCAGGCTGCTGCGCGCGGCCCGGCCGAGTGCCGATGACCCGCCGGAGTCGCGGGTCCGCACGATCGTCGAGGGCTACATGGGGTTCATCGCCCGCCGCCGCAGCCAGTACATCGGTCTGTTCCGCGCCGGGCCGGACGACTGGGTGCGCGAGATCCACGACGACACCCAGGACGCGCTGACCGTGCGGATTGTCGAGGCGCTCGGCCTGTGCGGCCAGCGGGAGACGGTGGAGCTGGCGATCCGGGCGTGGTGGGCGTTCGTCGAGGAGCTGACCATCGAGTGGACCGGTCGGGGCCGCACCGACCGCGACGGTCTGATCGCGTTGGCATTGTCCACGCTCGACCATGTGGTCGTGGCCGCCGAACGGCAGTGACTCGGCCGCCGGCAGGAACCGGACACGCTCGCTTGCTCCGATCGGCGGTGTCGGACAAACTGGGAATACAGTGGTTCGGTGAATAACTTTCACAGTTTCGGGGGTTGCATGAAGAAAGCATTGATACTTGGGGCGACGACGGTCGCGATCGGCGTAATCGCCCTGGTCGGCGGAACCGCACTGGGCACCGAGAAGGCAGTCGACAGCGCCATTCCGCAAGGTCTGACGGCCACTGTCGACAATGGGCAGCGCACAATCCAGCTCGACTGGCAGGACGTTTCCGGCGCGACGTCGTATCGAATCTACGAGCGCGATTCGGCGCAGGGGCTGAACAGCGTCACCGCGTCCCAGTCGCGGCGTGGCCCATTGGCCGACAATTACGCCTATCGGTACTGGGTGACCGCGACGGTGAACGGCGTGGAGAGCGCGCCCAGCGCCGCGGTCGACGCGATCGTCGGCAGGCCGACGAACCCGCCCAGCTCGACCACGACGGCACCGCCGTCCACCACGACACCGTCCACCACCACGCCGTCCACCACCACGCCGCCGACCACCACACCGCCGACCACGACGCCGCCCGGTGGCGGGGTTCCGGTCGGATCCAAGGTGGCCTTCGTGGGCGACTACTCGACCGGCAACTTCGCGCAGTGGAGCAACGTCCAGAAAAAGGGCGTCAACTCCCCGGCGTCGGGCTTCTCCGGCGACGCGGGTCTCAACCTCGTCACCCCGGCCCAGGGCGGCCACCCCCGGTTCGCGAACTCCGCGAAGTTCACCGTCAACGACGGTGACGTCCCGCCCTTCGGCGGCGGCGAGCGAGCCGAGCTGAGAGCCGGGAACGCCGCCGACGTCCGCGAGGGCGACGAGCGCTGGTACGAGTTCAGCCTCAAGTTCGACTCGACGTTCAAGAACCCGGTCGGCGACTGGTTCATCGTCGCGCAGTGGCATTCCAGCTCGGGGTCGCCGCCGATCGCGGTGAGCGTCGACCGGGACGGCAACCTCGAAGTGTCGGGCAATCGGCCGGACAACAACTATTCGCGCAACATCGGTCCGGTCGTGCGCGGCCAATGGGTCGACTACGTCGTGCACGTGAAATTCTCGAACAGCGCGAGCACCGGCTTCGTCGAGGTTCACCAGAACGGCGCCCTGGCCGTGCCGAAATTCTCGACCCGCACCATGGCCTCGGATTCCAACTACTTCAAGATGGGCATCTACCGGGACGGCGACGAGACCAACAAGGCCATCGTCTCCAACGCGGGCCTGCGTATCACCAAACCCTGAGCGAATACGACAGCGGCCCTTCGAGGCGGGATCGTCTCGAAGGGCCACTGCCCGTTCAGGTCACTCGCCGGTGAAGAGGAGCTTGTTGGGGGTACCGGCACCCGGGTTCTCGATCTTGTCGGGAGTCGCCGCCTCGACGATCGCCGCGGCGACGTCCGCCGGGGTCGCGTCCGGGTTGGCCTCCAGGTAGAGCGCGACGGCGCCCGCGACGTGCGGGGAGGCCATCGAGGTGCCGCTGATCGTGTCGGTGGCGTCGGTGCCGCCGATCCACGCCGAGGTGATGTCGACCCCGGGCGCGTAGATGTCCACGACGTCACCGAAGTTGGAGAAGCTCGCCTGGCTGTCCGCGTCGTCGGAGGCCGCCACGGTGATCGCCTCGGTGACCCGGGCAGGCGAGGAGAGGCCCGCGTCCGCCGAGGAGTTGCCCGCGGCCACGGCGAAGGTCACGCCGGACTCGACCGCGCCGCGCACGGCCTGGTCGAGCACCTCGTCCGCGCCGCCGCCGAGGCTCATGTTGGCCACCGACGGGCCGCTGTGGTTCTCCGCGACCCACTCGATGCCCGCGACCACACCGTCGGTGGTGCCGCTGCCGCTGTCGTCCAGCACGCGCACCGCGACGATCTTGACGCCCTTGGCCACCCCGTACTCGGCGCCGCCGATGGTGCCCGCGACGTGCGTGCCGTGGCCGTTGCCGTCGTCGGGGTCAGTGTCGTTGTCGACCGCGTCGAAACCGCCGGTGGCGCGGCCCTCGAAGGTCGAGTGCGCGGCGTTGACGCCGGTGTCGACCACGAACGCGGTCACGCTCTCCGCCTTGGTGGCGTAGGTGTAGCTGTCGTCGGCGGGCAGGTCGCGCTGGTCGATCCGGTCCAGGCCCCACGACGGCGGATTGGGCTGGGTGTCGCGGATGGAGAACCGCTGGTTCGCCTGCACGAAGGCAACCGCGCCGTCGGCGGCGAGTTCGCGGGCCTTGTCCGCGGACATGGTCACCGAGAAACCGTTGAGCACCGTGTCGTAGGTGCGGCCGACCTGGCCGCGGTAGCGGGCGGCCAGCCCGCTCGCCTGGCTGCTGACATCCGCGGTGCGGGCGCCGTCCTTGAGCACGACGATGTAGCTGTCGGCCACCGCGCTCGCGCTGTCCGCGAGCCGGATCTCACCTTGCTGGGCCTGTGCGGGCACCGCCGCGAGAGCGGTGACCGTGGCCACCGCGCCGACGAGAGCGAAGCCGACTGCGAGTCGGCCCCGACGACCTTCGCGCCTCGTTGTCATGGAATACCTTCCATTTAGCCGGTCAATTCTGCGGATTATGCAACGCGAAGTGACCGGCCGGTAGCAATGGTTGCCAGTTGCCAGAACTAGCCCAATCAGAGTAAATACTCTACCCCATCAGCACCAGTATCGAAACAACGTCTTACCTACTCCCAACCTGGCCAGAAAGGGTGTTTCCGCAGCTCAACAGCACTGCACGCGGATTTTGTCCGCATTTCCGGGAAATTGACCACCAAAGGTGAAATCTGATTCATTTCAGCGCATTTTCGAGATCGCCGGACCGATTTGTCCTCGGTATCTCCGACTCTTGCGGCTTGCGTGCGGACGAATCGTCGTGATAACGGTCAGCCGAGTTCGGCGAGTCGACCGCGCACCAGTTTGCCGGTGGCGTTGCGCGGCAACTCGTCGAGGAACACCACCTCGCGGGGCACCTTGAACCGCGCGAGGTTCGCCTTGACGTGGTCGCGCAGCTCGTCCTCGCCGACCTCGGCGCCGGGCGCGACGACCACGTACGCCTTGAGCCGTTGGCCGAAGTCCGGGTCCGGCACACCGATCACCGCGGCCTCGATCACCCCCGGGTAGGCCACGAGCAGGTTCTCGATCTCGGCCGGGAAGACGTTCTCCCCGCCGGAGACGATCATGTCGTCGTCGCGGCCGTCGATGAACAGCCTGCCATCGGCGTCGAAGTGGCCCAGGTCGCCGCTGGACAGCAGACCGTCGATGACCTCCTTGTGCCTGCCGTCGGTGTAGCCCGCGAAGCTCAGACCGCTGCCGACGAACACCCGCCCGACGACGCCCGGCTCGGTGACCGGCGCCCCGGCGTCGTCGTAGAGCAGCACCCGGCAGCCGACCGGCGCCTTGCCCACGGTGCCCGGCGCGGCCCGCCAGTCGTCCGGGGTCGCGACGGTGGCCACGGCGACCTCGGTGGAGCCGTAGAGGTTGTGGACCACCTCGCCGAACGCGCGGGTCGCGCGGTTGCCGAGTTCGGGGGAGAGCGCCGATCCCGCGCTGAACACGATGCGCAGCGAGCCGGTGTCGTAGCGGGACAGGGTTTCCGGCCCGAGGTCGAGGATGCGCTGGAGCATCGTCGGCACCACGACGAGCGCGGTGGCCCGGTTGTCCTGGATGGCGGCGAGGGTGGCCTCGGGGTCGAACCGGCGGCGCAGCACCACGGTCGAGCCGAGCGCGAAGGTGATGATGAACTGGGACAGCCCGGTGCCGTGGAACAGCGGCGCGGCCAGCACGGTGCACTCCCCCGAGCGCAGCGGCACCCGGTCGAGGAATTGCGCGGCCGCCAGCGGCGAGCGCACCTGGCGGGGCGCGCCCTTGGGCGTGCCGGTGGTGCCGCTGGTGAGCAGCACCATCCCGCCGGGCTCGCGCGGCGCGGGCACCGACCGGTCGTCGGTGCAGGCGATCAACTCCTCCAACGTGGGCGCGCGGGCGGGGATGTCGTCCACCCACGCGACGAACCGCGCCAGGTCGGCGGGCAGCGCGTCGACCAGGCCGGTGAACTCCTGGTCGTGCACGACCGCGGTGACCTCCTCGCGCTCGGCGACGTCGACGAGCTGCGGCGCGGCGAAGCCGGTGTTCATCAGCAGCAGCCGGGCGCCGATCTTGCCCGCGGCGAGCATGGTCTCGACCGCGCCCCGATGGTCCCTGGCGAGCAGCGCGATCACCGACCGCTCGGTGATTCCCCGCTCCCGCAGGGCCCTGGCCAGCGCGTTCGATCGGCTGTCGAGCTGGTGGAAGGTGAGTGGGCCGAGTTCGTCCACCAGGCCGACGGCGCGGTGGTCGCGGGTCGCGGCGACCTGGGCGGCGCCCGCGATGGGGCCGAGCCTGCGGACCGCGACCATCGAGCGGAGCACGTGGTCGGGGCGGGTCAGCGGGACCAGACCCGCGCGCCACAGCACGTCGACACTGCGGACCGCGGTCGGCACCAGCACCACCAGGTCCCGCACGCGCGTCAGGTACTCGGTCACCTGGAACCTCCCGTGGCTGCCGCCGTCCCCCAGAACCTACTGGCGAGTCGGTGATGGCCGCACCCTGTCGGTGCCATGGCGCAGAATGCGGGGTGTGCGGGTCGTGGTGGTGCCGGAGAACGAGGGAGCCGGTCGGGCGCGGGTGCTCGACGCGCCCGGCGAGCCGGTGCGGATCGCGAACCTGGCCGCCTGGATGGCCGAGGTGGAGGCGCGCGAGGCGCCGCGCTGGGTGCTGCCCGCGGCCGACGAGCTGTACCCGGCGCTGCTGCACGCGGGCGTACGGCTGGGCCGGTGCCACGATCTCGCGCTGGCCGAGGGCATCCTGCTGGCTTTCGAGGAGCAGCCGCGGCGCCCGCGCAACCTCGGCGCGGCCTGGGCGCGCACCCGCGGCCTGGCCGAGCCGCCCGATCCGCGGCCGCTGGTCCGCGGCGAGCAGCCAACGCTGTTCGAGGCCGACCGCGGCACCGCGCCTGCCGGGGCCGACCCGCTCGACGCCGCGGTCGCGGTGCTGGCCGACCAGGAGCGGCGGCTCGCGGCCACCGCGCACCCGGACCGGCTGCGCCTGCTGGTCGCCGCCGAGTCGGCCGGGGCGCTGGCGGCGGCCGAGATGACCCATCACGGCCTGCCCTGGCGGGCCGACGTGCACACGGCGTTGTTGACCGACCTGCTGGGCCCGCGGCCCGCGCCGGGGGCGCGTCCGACGAAGCTCGCGGTGCTCGCCGAGCGCATCACCGCCGCGTTCTCCGGGCGGTCGGTGAACCCGGACCACCCGCCGGGCATCGTGCGGGCGTTCGCGCGGGAGGGCATCGAGATCCCGTCGGCGCGGGCGTGGGTGCTCAAGGAACTCGATCACCCGGCGGTGGCGCCGCTGCTGGAATACAAGGAACTGGCCAGGCTCTACGTCGCGCACGGCTGGTCCTGGCTGGACAGTTGGGTCCACAGTGGACGGTTTCGGCCGGAGTACGTCGTCGGCGGCGTGGTCTCGGGCCGCTGGGCGACCCGGGGCGGGGCGGCGCTGCAACTGCCGCGCGCGCTGCGCACCGCGGTGCGGGCCGATCCGGGCTGGGCGCTGGTGGTGGCCGACGCGTCGCAGTTGGAGCCGCGCGTGCTCGGCGCCCTGTCCGGCGACCGCCGGTTCGCCGAGGTGTCCGCGTCCGCCGACCTCTACACCAGCCTCGCCGCCGACGCCTTCGACGGCGACCGCGGCCGGGCGAAGATCGCCATGCTGTCGGCGATGTACGGCGGCACCAGCGGCGCGGCCGGGCCGCTGCTCGCGGTGCTGCGTAAGCGTTTTCCCCAGGCGGTGGAGTATGTCGAGCAGGCTGCCCGCGCGGGCGAGGACGGCCGCGTGGTCCGCTCGCGACTCGGCCGCACCAGCCCGCCGCCGAGCGAGTCCTGGCGCGAGCTGACCTCGGACACCGACACCGAGCAGGCCGAGCGCCGCAGCCGCCAGGCCGCGCGGGACTGGGGCCGGTTCACCCGCAACTTCGTCGTGCAGGCCAGTGCGGCCGACTGGGCGCTGACCATGCTGGCCACCCTGCGCCGCACCCTCGCCGCGACGTCGGCGCAGATCGTCTTCTTCCAGCACGACGAGGTGTTGGTGCACTGCCCGCAAGCGCTGGCGGCCACGGTGTCCGCGGAGATCACCGCCGCCGCACGGGAAGCGAGCGACCTGGTGTTCGGCGACACCCCGGTCCGTTTCCCACTGGAAGCGACCACAGTGGACTGTTACGCCGACGCCAAATAGCACGTCAGGGCGGCATCACCGCGCTATCAGCCATCGGAACAACGATCCCCGCCAAGCAGGCACCCGAATGGAGACCGAGGCAAACCCCCACCCACCTCGGGGGGCTGCCCTGCTCCAGTCTATCGGCCATCGGGGGTTGGCGGGGTGGGCGCGGATTTCTGTGGATGGTTCAGGTGGGTGTGGACAACCTCGTGCCGCGGTGGTCAGACGTGGCGGAGCGAGTCCGGGCCGACGTCGGCGATCGTGCGGTGCCCCGAAAGGCCCAGTGTCAGGTCGAGATCGGCCAACACGCCGCGCACGACGTGGCGGATGCCGGTTTCGCCGCCCAGTGCCATTCCGTACACGTACGGCCGTCCCAAAAGGACGGCCGACGCGCCGAGGGCGAGTGCCTTCAGCACATCGGCGCCGGTCCGCACGCCGGAGTCGAACAGCACCGTCAGCCGGTCGCCCACCGCGGCGGCGATCTCCGGCAGCGCGTCGAGTGCCGCGATCGCGCCGTCGACCTGGCGGCCGCCGTGGTTGGAGACGACGACGCCGTCCATGCCCGCGTCGGCGGCGCGGCGGGCGTCGTCGGGGTGTTGGATTCCTTTGAGGACGATCGGGCCGTCCCAGTGTTCGCGCAGGAACGGCAGTTGGTCCCAGCGCTTGTCGGTGCCGGTGAACATCGACACCCAGCGCAGCACCGCCATCGGCTGGTCCTCCTGCGGCGATTTCGCCAGCCCGGCAAGAAAAGCGGGGTCGGTGAACGCGTTGGCCACGCCGGTCGCGCGCAGGAACGGCAGGTACGCCTGGTCGAGGTCACGCGGGCGCCACGCGAGCGTCCACGTGTCCAGGGTGACCGCGAGCGTGCTGTACCCGGCCCGCTTGGCGCGCTCCAGCAGGCTCGCGCACACCTCCGGCTCGTTCGGCCAGTAGAGCTGGAACCACCGCGGCCCGTCGCCGTTCGCCTCGGCGACGTCCTCCAGCGAGTACGACGACGCGGTGGACAGCACCATCGGGACGCCCAGCGCGGCGGCGGCGCGGGCGGTGGCGAGTTCGCCGTCAGGGTGCACGATCGACTGGACGCCGACCGGCGCGAGCAGCACGGGCGCGGGCATCGGCGTGCCGAGCACGGTCACCGACAGGTCGCGGGTCGTGGCGTCGGTCAGCATGCGCGGCACGATGCGCCGGCGGGCGAACGCCGCGCGGTTGGCGAGCACGGTGTCGCCGGACCCGGCGCCGCCCGAGACGTAGCCGAACGGCCCGGGCTCCATCCGGTCCCGCGCCACGTCCTCCAGCCGCGTCGGGTCGGTGGTGAACGGCGGCACGTGGTCGGCCAGGCCCTGCAGGTAGATCTCGTTCTGGTAACCGGCGTGCTGACCAGCCATCGTCGTCCTCACCGTCGCGGGTTGTCAGGACGCCGAGTCTGGCACCACCCGCGGGCGAGGTCAGCCCCGCGGACCCAAGTTCTGCGGCGGGTACTGCTGGCCGGGCGGCGGGTAGCCGGGCTGCGGGGTGAACGGCTGCTGGTAGCCGGGCGGCGGACCGTAACCCTGCGGCTGCTGGGGATAGCCGTGCTGCGGATAGCCCTGCGGCGGGAGACCCT
This sequence comes from Actinokineospora sp., assembly GCF_052390155.1. Classification (NCBI taxonomy): domain Bacteria; kingdom Bacillati; phylum Actinomycetota; class Actinomycetes; order Pseudonocardiales; family Pseudonocardiaceae; genus Actinokineospora; species Actinokineospora sp. The sequence continues at coordinate 18,902 of NZ_JBQTHF010000037.1, forward strand.
GCTGGGGGTAACCCTGTTGCGGGTATCCCTGCTGTGGATAGCCCTGCGGCGGCGACTGCGGGTAGCCGGGCTGACCGGCGACCTGCTGCGGCGCGGCCGACTCGGCGGGGTTCTTCTGGAACGCCACCAAGAGCACGGCGATCAGCACACCGACGCCGCCGATCGCCAGGCCCGCGGCGGGCTGCCACGGCTCGGCCCACGAGACGATCGTGAACTGGAAGTCGGTGAAACCGAGCAGCACGGAGCCGAACCCGATCACCATCAGGAAACCACTCAAACCGCGCATGATCTTCCCCTAGCGAGCGACAGTCTGGACCACCCCGGACCGGCGCCCGACCACCGATCGATTCCCCCGTTGGAGTGAAGGCACACCCTAACGGGCCGGTACTCGCATCCGCCATAGGCCGTACCAGCCCAGCACCGCCGAGGCGAGGGCGAAGATCAGCGCGGGAGTCAGCAGCTGCATTCCGCGCGCCCCCAGAGCCAGCGCCACTGTCCACACCGCGAGCAGCACCTCCCCCAGCACCAACAGCGCGGCCGTGGTGGTCAGCAGCGGTTCGCGACGGGCCAGCAGGCGCGGCGGCGGCCGGGATTCCCTGGGCATGGCGAGCACGGCCGTGGCCGCCATGCCCAGCACGGTCAGCAGCAGCGCGAGCGCGAACCAGACCAGCAGCGGACTCGGCCGCGGCAGCCCGGCGATCATGAGGACGAACGAGCCCACCGCGAGCCAGCCCGAGCACCGCCGCAGCACCAGCCACAGCGAGATCCGCTGCGCACGGCCGAACGCGGGCTCGGCGCGGCCGCGACTGGCGGATCGGACCCCGGCGAGCTTGCCCAGTTCGGCACGCACCAGCGGGTTGCCGGGGTCGAGCCGCAGGGCGTCCGAGTACGCGCGCTTGGCCAGCGGAAACTCCCGCGCCCTGGCCGCCGCGCCGCCGAGCACCTCGTGCACGCGGGCCTCGTCGGGCGCGGTCTGCACGGCGCGCAGCGCGGCGTCGAGCGCCTCTTGCGGCGACACCGGCCCGAGCGCCTCGGCGAGCGCGACGTGCCCACGCCAGTCGTCCGGGTCGCGTCGGGTGGCCTCGCGCGCGGACACCGCGGCCTCGTCGTGCCTGCCGAGTTCGGTCAGCGCGAGGCTGGCGAGGCGATGCGCCCAGGAGCGCTCGCCCAGGGTGATCGCGCGCTTGGCCGCGTTCAGGCAGAGTTCCGGCTCGCCCGCGTCGAGCAGCGCGGCGGCCAGCCTGCACCAGGCGCCCGAATGGTCGGGATGCGCGACCAGGACGGGGCGCAGCAGGGTGATCGCGGCCTCGGGCCTGCCCTCGGCGGTCAACTGCGCGGCCTCCGCCAGCACGGCGTCGATCGGCTCGGCCATGGCATCCTCCCCGCCGTGTCGCCCGCCAGTGTGTCAAGCGGCCGGTGCGACCGCGCGCCGACCCGGTGATCAGCGCTTTCGGCATCGATCCAGGTCAAGCACGCCGACGCGGGCCCCGATCTCACTAGACTGATCGGGTGGACTCCCCGTCGCGGTCGATGCGGGTCCGGCTCGCGTTGATCCTCGGCGGGATGACCGCGTTCGGCCCGCTGTCGATCGACATGTATCTGCCCGCGTTCCCCGTGATGGCGACGCAGCTCGGCACCGGGCAGTCGCAGGTTCAGCTCACCCTGACGGCGTTCATGATCGGGCTCGCGGCGGGGCAGGCGGTGGCCGGGCCGCTGTCGGACTCGTTCGGCCGCCGACGGCCGCTGCTCGTCGGACTCGTGCTCTACACCGCCAGCTCACTGCTCTGCGCGATCGCCCCGTCGGTGTACGCGCTGGCGGGTCTGCGGCTCGCGCAGGGGCTCAGCGCTGCCGCGGGGATCGTGATCGCGCGCGCCGCGGTGCGGGACCTGTTCTCCGGGGTGGCGATGGCGCGGTTCTTCTCGATGCTGATGCTGGTGGGCGGCCTAGGACCGATCCTCGCGCCGGTCATCGGCGGCCAGGTGCTGCGGTGGACGTCGTGGTCGGGGATCTTCGTGGTGCTGGCCGGGTTCGGCGTGCTGCTGCTGGTGGCCGCCGGGCTGGCCCTGCCCGAGACGCTGCCCGTCGACCGCAGGCGCCCGGCGCGTCTGGGCCGGACGCTGCGCACCTACCTCGACATCGCGGCCGACCGGACGTTCCTGGCCTACGCGGCGGCGGCGGGGTTCGTGCTGGGCGCGATGTTCGCCTACATCGCCGGGTCGTCGTTCGTGCTGCAGGAGATCCACGGCCTGACCCCGCAGCAGTACAGCCTGGTGTTCGGCGCGAACGCGCTCGGCATCGTGGCGGTGGCGCAGCTCAACGGCCTGCTGCTGCGGCGGTTCCCGCCGCGCGGCCTGCTGATGGTCGGGCTGGTGACGTCCGCGCTCGGCGGCCTGGCGGTGCTCGCGGCGGTGACGCTGGCGCTGGGTCTGCCATGGCTGCTGGCGGGCCTGTTCGTCGTGGTCGCCAGCGTGGGCGTGGTGACGCCGAACTCGACGGCGCTCGCGCTCGCCGATCACGGGGAGCGCGCGGGCACGGCGTCGGCGCTGCTGGGCGTGCTGCAGTTCGCGATCGGCGGGCTGGCCGCGCCGCTGGTCGGCCTCGGCGGCACGGGCACGGCGGTGCCGATGGGTGTGGTGATCGCGGTGCTGTCCCTCGGCGGCCTCGCCTCGATCGCGCTGGCCCGGGTGCCGAGCCCGGTCAGGTGAGGTCGGCCAGGTCCGCGTTGCGCAGGTCGTCGGGCGACACCGCGGCCTGGATGTCCACGAGGGCTTGGAGCGCGTCGCCGTCGTCCCACTGGTTGACGTTCATCGCGGCCAGCACCCGGCCGCCGCGCGTCCAGAACGCGGTGAACTCCGCCGCGGCCAGGTCGCCGCGCACGACCAGGTCGTCGGTGAACGGGTTGGCCAGGCCGCGCACTTCCATGCCGAGGTCGTACTGGTCGGAGAAGAAGTACGGGCTCGCGGTGTAGGGCTCGGCGCCGCCCAGGAGAGTCCCCGCGACGTGCGTGCCCTGGTCTTTGGCGTTGGCCCAGTGCTCGACGCGCACCCGCCTGCCGTAGCGGGGATGGAAGTGCGCGGCGATGTCGCCCACCGCGAACACGTCGGGCGCCGACGTGCGCAGGCTCGCGTCGACGGCGACACCGCCGCCGGGCACCGAGTCGCACAGTTCGAGCCCGGCGGCCTTCGCCAACTCCACCCGCGGCGCCGCCCCGACACCGACGACCACCACCTCGGCGGGCAGCACGGTGCCGTCGTCGAGTCGGACGCCGGTGACCACGCCCTCGTCGCCGACGAACCCCGCGACGCCCGTACCGAGCCGCCACGTGACGCCGTGGCGCGCGTGCAGGTCGCGGAAGACCTCGGCCACGGTGTCGCCGAGGGTGCGGTGCAGCGGCAGCGGCAGCGGGTCGATCACGGTGACCTCGGCGCCGTGCTTGCGCGCGGCGGCGGCGACCTCGCAGCCGATCCACCCGGCGCCGACGATCACCACTGGCACCCCGTCGCCGAGCACGTCACGCAGGGCGAGCGCGTCGTCCAGGGTGCGCAGCGTGCGCAGTCCGGCGAGCTCGGCGCCGGGCACCGGCAGGGTGCGCGGGGCGCAGCCGGTGGCGAGGACGAGCCGGTCGTAGCCGTGCCGCGTGCCGTCGCCGTCGACCACCACCCGCTCGCCCAGGTGCAGTTCGCGAACGTCCGTGCCGGTGTGCAGGTCTATCCCGCGTTCGGCGTAGAAGCCCTCGTCCCGAACCCAGTCGGGCTCGTCGGCGTCGCGGAGCAGGATGCCCTTGGACAGGGCGGGAAGCTCGTAGGGCGAGCGCGGATCACGACCCAGCAGCACGACGTCGCCGGTGAACCCCTGCTCGCGCACCGCCGCCGCGGCGGAGGCACCCGCCAACCCCGTGCCGACGACGACGATCCGGTGCGGTTGTGCCATGCCGACCTCCCGTGAACCCGGTGCACGACACTAGTCCTCGGCCGGGTGTGACGCTTCCCGGAAAATCATGAGAAGTCATCGCTTCTGCCGTCACGTCTCGTTACGGTCTCCGTCAACTCAAGTGACAGGCGAACAGCTTGGGGTTCGAGAGGGTGGGCACAGTGAACAGCCACAGGGAGTGGTCGATCGGCTGCCGCGACATCGCGGGGCGACGGCGCGAGGTCACCGTCTTCGTCCGGCAGGGGCGCGTGGTGCTGGTGGCACCGCCCGGTGAGACCGCGGTCTTCACCCCCCTGGACATCGGCCGCCTCCGCGCCGCCCTGCGCGACGCCGTCGTGGACGCCTCGGTGGAACCCGAGCAGTGACCTCAGGTGGCGAGGAACTCGGAGATCCGCTCCTCGACCTGACGGGCCCCATGCTGCCGTGCCCTGCGTCGCAACCCCCGAACCCGCTCCACAGTCCGCTCCGAAGACAACACACCCACCGCGTCGAGCGCCTCGGCGGTCACCGTGTCGGCCTGTTCGAACTCCCGCAGTTCGAGATATCCCGCGGCGATATGGACCCGCGTCTTGGCCCGCGAAGTGGCCCGGCCCGCGGGAAGCGTGGACAGCGCTCGTTCGAGCAGGGCCACGCCCTGACGCGGGCGACCGGTATCCCGCAGGCACTGACCGATATCGGAGTCCAGATCTACTTCGCCGTAGTGCCCGAGCCAGTCCGGTTCGTCGCCAGGCCCCCGATCGAACGCTTTGCGCGCGGCGTCGAGCGCGTCTGTCGCTCCCCGCGGATCACCGACCAGACTCAGCCCGCGAGCCTCGATTGCGTGGAGGTAGGCCGCCACGGCCGGGGTCGCGTCGCCGCCGATCACCTGGAGGGCGGATCGGGCCAGGGCGGCGGCGTGCTGCCCGTCGCGGCCCGCGTCGACGACATTCGTGCCGACGTCGATGGTCACCCGGCTCATCTCGGCAAGCACGTTTGCCCCGAACGACCGGTCTCCGGCACGCATCGCCAGACCGAGCGATTGGGTGTAGTACTGCTGACCGAGCGCGTGACGGCCACTGTCCACGGTGGTGAGACCGGCGAGGAAAGTCGCCTCGGCAAGAGTCGCGGACAGCGCGCAGCCCACCCGTTCGCCATAGGTTCCCTCCCGCATCAAGCGGGACTGCTGGTGTACCAACTGCACGACCTGAGTGCGGACCCGACCGCCGCCGTGGCGGCGGTGCAGCTGCTCGAAGTGCCTTACGGTCTCCCGCAGCACCTCCACATCGCCCATGCCAATCCGCGATACACCCACCCGCGAGAATTCGCTGGCGGGCGACGAGGTCAACGCAAGCCAAGCGGGTTCGGCGAACGCGGCGGCAGCGAAGGCCGAGCCGACCATGAAGTTGCGCCGGTTGAGATCCCGACCCGACAGTTCCGCCACGGTGGCGATAGTGCCATCAATCGTGGGCGAGGTCTGGAACCCGTTGAACGTGTCGCCCATCGGCGCACGATCGGCGAAGCCGCAATCGGGGACTGCTACGTGGTAGCCCAGATGTCGGGACAGCACAGTCGCCACCAGGCGCGGGACCGGCCACCGCGGTTGACAACCGTCCAACATGCGGCTGACCGACGTCGCCGTGGTGCCGAGGTGTATTCCTTCCGCCGCGCCTGCCCGGACAACCCCCGACGCCAGCGCGGTGTTGCTCAGGTCGGCGTCGATCATCAGCGCGCGGAGCGTGGGATTGCCCGTTGATCCGGCGGCCACCTGGTCCTCCCCCGAATGTGCAGTCAGCCGATCGCTCACAGTAGCGCTCTCAGTGTCGTTATCACCGGAACTTCGTAAAGTGAGAGGTAAGTGCGACCCCGTGCGCGAATCGGCAACTCAGCTTGGCCATCGCGACTGTCATGCGGGGTGAATTGGCGCTTCGCTGAGGACGGCTCCATCACAACCTCAGAGAGGATCACCATGACCACAATTGAGCTCGTCACCTGTCCATCGCTCGCGCCCGACGGCCCGGCAGTCCAGGTCCGAGATCCCCGAACCTGTGTGTCACAAGGTGTGTGGGAGCGAGAGGTCCGACTCATCATGCGCGACCACGCGATGGACCGAGACTTGGCCGAACGCACATTCGCCCAGACCGTCGCCTATCTGGTGACCTCGGCCGAGAACCCCGACACTCCCATGGGACCAACCCCCGCGGTGGACAAGGGTGTTCACACCTTCGTACTCGACACGCCCCGCTACTGGAACTTCTGTCTAGAGCACGCGGGGATCTATCTGCACCACGTGCCGCATCTGCCCGAGGAGCGGGCCGCACAACCCAAGGTTCTGAGTAGCACGATCCAGGCCATCAGGGAGGCCGGATTCCGGTTGGACAATGAACTGTGGGATGCCCGGGACGTGAACTGCCACCAGTGCTACGCGTGCTGCTCCGGCAGCCCGAAGAAGTGACGAACCAGCGATACGATACCTCGCCTCGCGTCCAGTTCGACGGGCGCGAGGCGAGGCTGGGTGGGAGGCTCCGCGGGTGATCACAGCGGTCGAGGCATGGGAGCGCTTCGCGGGGAAAGCGCAGCCACGTAGAGACGTCAACGGGGCCGGTGCCACGACCTGGTTCAACTGGACCCAGTACCCCGACCACGGGCCGAACGAGTCCGTACTCGGCGACCTGCGCGGCCGAACTGTGCTGGAACTGGGCTCGGGAGCCGGGTCGAACCTCGCCCACCTGGCCACCCTGGGCGCCCTCTGTGTGGGCGTGGACCTGGCCCCAAGCCGGGCGACAACCGCCAAGCAGACCTGGGGGCACCTGGCGAATCTGGAGTTCGTGACCGCCGACGTCGTGGACTTCCTCACCACCGCGTCGACCCGGTTCGACGCGGTGTACTCGATCTTCGGGGCAGTCTGGTTCACCGACCCGGCGATACTCCTGCCGCTGGTACGCGACAGCATGCACCCCGGCGGGCGGTTCGCGTTCGCGCATCTGCCTAAGCTGGACGACCAACCCGGCGCCACCGACCGGGCGGTCAGAAAACGGCACCACTCCGCCGAACAGTGGGTGCGGTTGCTCACCGACTCGGGGTTCGACGCCGTGACCGCCGACATCTTCCCCGCCCCAGCGGCCGATCAGCCGGGAACGCTGATCGTCCGCGCACTGGCCAAGTGAGTCCACTTGGGGCTTGGCGGCGGGTAGTCCCGAGGGGTGACGTCGGCTGATTCGGGGGCGGGGCAGACTGGCGTGGTGAGCAACGGCAACCTGCGGCTGCGCGCCCCCGCGAACCTGGTCAGCAAACGGGCCATCGTGCACTGGACACTGCGTGCGGCGATCTTCTGGACGATCCTCGTCGTCGGGCAGTGGGTGGTGGTGCTGGTGGCCGACGATCCGCCGGGCTGGCTGCCGGTGACACTGTTCACCAGCCTGGTTGTCGGGCTGGTGCACACGGTCGTCATGCCGCGCTGGCGCTATCGGGTGCACCGCTGGGAAACCACCGCCGAAGCCGTGTTCACCCGCAGCGGGTGGGTCAACCAGGAGTGGCGCCTCGCCCCGGTGTCGCGGATCCAGACGGTCGACACGCAGCGGGGGCCGATCCAGCAGTTGCTCAAACTCGCCACCGTCACCGTGACGACCGCCTCCGCCGCCGGGCCGCTGAAGATCGAGGGCCTGGACGAGGACGTGGCGACCCGTATCGTCGACGAGTTGGCGAGCACGACCCAGGCGACGCCCGGAGACGCCACATGACAGCCCTGCCCGCCGCGCCGGAGTTGGTCGAGCAGACGCCGCAGTGGGGCAGGCTCGACCCGCGCATGGTCGTCGTGCGCCCGCTCAACGAGCTGATCGGCCTGCTACCGCTGCTGTTCGGGCTGGTGTTCATCGGCAACGTGAACACCTGGCGGGTCGTCGCGGGCGTCGGCACCGTGGCGTTGATCGTCCTCTATGGACTCCTGTCCTGGCTGACCACCAAGTACCGCATCACCGAAACCCAGGTGGAACTGCACAAGGGCGTGCTGCTGCGGCAGCGCCGCGCCATTCCGCGCGACCGCATCCGCACCGTCGACCTCACCGCCAAGCTCGGCCACCGGCTCTTCGGCCTGACCGCCGTCCGGGTCGGCACCGGCCAGCAGGAGCGCGTGCCGGGCGAGGGCGTGGTGCTCGACGCGGTCACCGCGGCCGAGGCGGACCGGCTGCGCCAGGTGTTCCTGTTGCGCGGCAACACAGAAGTGGCCGACGAGGCGACGCCAGCGGACGACGGCAAGTCGATTTCCCAGTTGTCGCCCCACTGGTACCGGTACGCGCCGCTGACCCTGTCCGGGCTGCTCAGCATCGGCATCGTGGTCGGCTTCGGGCTCAACCTGGCCAACGAACTGGACTTCGAGTTCTCCGACGTCGCCATCATCCGGCAGGTGTTCGGCTGGGTCACCCGGGCCGACCCGACGACGGTGATCCCGGCGGTCGTCGGCGCGGTGCTGCTGGTGTCGGCGGTACTGTCGCTGGTCGCGTATCTGTTGCAGAACTACCGTTTCCGACTCACCCGGCAGGACGACGGCACGGTCCGCGTCCGGCGCGGCCTGCTCACCACCCGCTCGGTGTCGATCGAGGAGGACCGGCTGCGCGGGGTCGCCCTGCACGAACCGCTGCTGCTGCGCGCGGGCCGCGGCGCTCGGCTCACCGCGGTGAGCACGGGGCTGGGCCAGCAGGGCGGCAGCAGCGTGCTGGTGCCGCCCGCGCCGCGCGGCGAGGCGGACCGGGTGAGCGGCGAGATCCTGCGGGTGTCGCCGACGCCGACCAAGGTCGCGCTGACGCGGCATCCGGCGCGGGCGCGGGTGCGCAGACTCGTGCGCGCGGTCGTGCCCACCGCGGCGGCCACCGGTGTGCTCGCTGTGCTCGCGGCCGCCGCGGACTGGCCCGTGTGGCTGTGGATCGTCGGCGTGGCACTGATTCCGGCGTCTGTCCTCATCGGACTCGATCGGTATCGCAACCTGGGGCACGCGTTGACCGAGCGCTACCTGGTGACGCGATCCGGGTCGCTGGACCGGCGGACGGTCGCGCTGCAGCGGACCGGGATCATTGGGTGGAAGGTCAACCGGACGCTGTTCCAGCAGCGCGCGGGTTTGATCTCGGTCACCGCGATCACCGCCGCGGGCAGCGGCGGATACCCGGTGACCGACGTCGGCGAGAGCGACGGGCTGGCGCTGGCCGACGCCACCGTGCCCGATCTGCTGGCGCCGTTCCTGGAGTGAGTCAGGAGACCGGCCAGGTGTGCACGGGATCGTTGCTGTGCATGAACTTCGCGTACCGCAGGGTCATCTCCCGCAGCGCCTGCTCCCGGTTCACCGAAGTGGACTCCTCCAACGCGCGCACCGTGTCCACCTGCCAGGTGGCGCCGTTGCGGCCGGTGATGCAACGCTGCTCGATCACGTCGAGCAACCGGTCGCGGTCGGCCGGGTCGACGCCCCAGGAGTCGAGGCCGGCGTGCGCCATCGGCAGCAGGCGGCGCAGGACGAGTTCGGCGGCGGGCACCTCGCCGACGCCGGGCCAGTACACCCGCGCGTCGATGCCGTTGCGCGCGGCGGCGTGGAAGTTGTCCTCGGCGGCGGAAAAGCTCATCTGTGTCCACAGTGGACGGTCTTGGTCGGCCAGGGCGCGGACCAGTCCGAAGTAGAGCGCGCCGTTGGCCATCGTGTCGAGCACGGACGGGCCCGCGGGCAGCACCCGGTTCTCCACCCGCAGGTGCGGGCGGCCGTGCACGACGTCATAGATCGGGCGGTTCCAGCGGTACACGGTGCCGTTGTGCAGGCGCAGCTCGTGCAGCTCCGGGGTGTCGCCGCGGGCCAGCACCTCGGCCGGGTCCTCCTCGTCGGTCAGCGGGAGCAGCGCCGAGTAGTACTGCACGTTCTCCTCGAACAGGTCGAAGATCGAGGTGATCCACCGGTCGCCGAACCACACCCGCGGCCGCACCCCCTGCGCCTTGAGCTCGTCCGGGCGGGTGTCGGTGGCCTGCTCGAACAGCGCGATCCTGGTCTCGGCCCACAGGTGCTTGCCGAACAGGTACGGCGCGTTCGCGCCCAGCGCCACCTGGATGCCCGCGACGACCTGGCTGGCGTTCCAGAACTTCGCGAAGTCCTCCGGCGCCACCTGCAGGTGGTACTGCACGCTGGTGCACGCGCTCTCCGGGGCGATCGAGTCGGCCTGGGTGACCAGCCGCTCCGGCCCGCCGATGTTGATCTCCAGGTCCTCCCCGCGGGCGGCGAAGACCTGCTCGTTGAGCAGCTTGTAGCGCGGGTTGGCCGAGAGCGTGTCAGCGCTGATGTGCTTGCGCTGCAAGGTGGGCAGGATGCCGACCATCACGATGTGCGAGCCGACCTTCGCCGCCTTCGCCTCGGCCTCGTTGAGGTCGGTGCGGACCATGTCCTCGAACGCGGCCAGCCCGCCGGGGCCGAGCCGCTGCGGCGGCAGGTTGATCTCGATGTTGAACTGGCCCAACTCGGTCTGGAACGCCGGGTCCGAGATGGCCGCCAGCACCTCGGCGTTGCGCATCGACGGATCGCCCGCGCCGTCGACCAGGTTCAGCTCGATCTCCAGGCCCGCCATCGGCCGGTCGGCGTCGAACCTGGCCTCGGCGAGCATCTGCGCGAAGACGTCCAGACAGCGCCGAACCTTGTGCCGAAACCGCTGGCGGTCCGCCCTGGTGAACTCGGTCGATTCGACATCCTTGCCCATGGCGTCCAGCGTGATCCATCGCGGACCGGAACGCCACCGCTCAGCGCTTGCGGTTGCCGAACACGCCGCGGGTGATCTCCCGGCCGAGCGCGCTGGCCGCCGAGCGGAAGAACGACTTCACCGCGCTGTTGCCCATGACCTTCTCGAAGAACCCCGGCTCGTCCCGCTCCTCGCGCCGCGGCTCCGGCTGCTGCTCGGGGGCCTGCTGCCGCTGTTCGGCGGGCGGGGCCATCTTCTTCGCCATCAGCTCGTAGGCGGACTCGCGATCGATGGACTGCGCGTACTTGCCGTGCAGCTCCGAGGCCGCCGCCGACTGCTTGATCGCCTCGTCGCCGACGGTGTCCATCAGCGACCGCGGCGCGCGCAGCCGCGTCCACGCCACCGGGGTCGGCGCGCCCTTCTCGCTGAGCACGGTGACGATGGCCTCGCCGATCCCCAGCGAGGTCAGCGCCTCCTCCAGCTCGTAGTGCGGCGTCGTCGGGTAGGTCTTGACCGTCTGCGCAAGCGCTTTCTGGTCGTCCGGGGTGAACGCCCGCAGCGCGTGCTGCACGCGCGCGCCGAGCTGCGACAGCACCGCGTTGGGCACGTCGGTGGGCAACTGGGTGCAGAAGAACACCCCGACGCCCTTGGACCGGATCAGCTTCACGGTCTGCTCGATCTGGGCCAGGAACGCCTTCGACGCGTCGGCGAAGAGCAGGTGGGCCTCGTCGAAGAAGAACACCAGCTTCGGCGCGTCGAGGTCGCCCTCCTCGGGCAACTCCTCGAACAGCTCGGCCAGCAGCCACATCAGGAAGGTGGAGAACAGCGCGGGCTTGCCCTGCAGGTTCCCCAGCTCCAGCAGGCTGATCACGCCCTTGCCATCGGCCTGGCGGATCAGGTCCGGCACGTCCAGCTCGGGTTCGCCGAAGAACTCGTCGCCGCCCTGGGCGTCCAGATTGGACAATGCGCGCAGGATCACCCCGGCCGTCGCCGAGGACACCCCGCCGATGCCCTTGAGGTCGGCCTTGCCCTCATCACCGGTCAGGTGGGTGATGACAGCGCGCAGGTCCTTGGTGTCCAGCAGCGGCAGGCCCCGGGAGTCCGCCCAGTGGAAGATCAGGCCCAGGGTGGACTCCTGGGTGTCGTTGAGCCCCAACACCTTCGACAGCAGGATCGGGCCGAAGCCGGTGACCGTCGCCCGGATCGGGACACCGATGCCGCTGGTACCCAGGGAAAGGAACTGCACGGGGAACGCGGTCGGCGCCCACTCGTCGCCGGTGTCCTGCGCGCGGGCGGTGATCTTGTCGTTCGCCGCGCCCGGCTGGGTCAGCCCGGACAGGTCGCCCTTGACGTCGGCCATCACCACCGGCACCCCGGCCGCGGAGAGCTGCTCGGCGATGCCCTGCAACGTCTTGGTCTTGCCGGTGCCGGTGGCCCCCGCGACCAGCCCGTGCCGATTCATCATCGCCAGCGGGATGCGCACCCGCGCCCCGGCGTCGACCTGGCCGCCGACCACGACCGACCCCAACTCGATCGCGGCGCCGGACGTGCCGTAGCCGCCCGCGATCTCCTGTGCCGGACTCGACTGCTCGGCCACGTGCGCCTCCTGATACCCCGGCCGCCAGAACCAGGCGGAAGCCTAGTGGACCGCGGCCGATCCGCACGGTGACCGAGCGAGCGCGGGCGCCGACGGCGTGTCGGACTAAGCTGCGTCGCGTGACGGACCGCCTGGTATGGATCGACTGCGAGATGACAGGGCTCGACCTCGGCAAGGACGCGCTGATCGAGATCGCCGCCCTGGTCACCGACTCCGAGCTGAACGTCCTCGGCGACGGCGTGGACCTGGTGGTGCACGCCGACGACGCCGCACTCGACGGCATGCCCGACGTGGTCCGCGACATGCACGCCCGCTCGGGGCTCACCGAGGCGGTGCGCGGCTGCACGCTGACCCTCGCCGACGCCGAGAAGCAGGTTCTGGACTACGTCCGCACGTGGGTCCCCGAGGTGCGCACCGCCCCGCTGTGCGGCAACTCCATCGCCACCGACCGCGGCTTCATCGCCCGCGACATGCCCGCCCTCGACGCCCACCTGCACTACCGCATGATCGACGTGTCCTCGATCAAGGAGCTGTGCCGCCGCTGGTACCCGCGGATCTACTACGCGCAGCCCGACAAGGGCCTCGCGCACCGGGCGCTGGCCGACATCCAGGAGTCGATCAGGGAGCTGCGCTACTACCGCGGCACCGCCTTCGTCCCGCACCCCGGCCCCACCACCGACGAGGCCAAAGCCGTCGCCGACGCCGTCCTCGGGCCCGCCCGCACATAACCGATTTCTATCCCGCGGACCCGGCACGCTACGATGTTGCCGCGCCAAGGATCACCCGGTCCGCGGCGGGCATGGTGGGTGTAGCTCAGTTGGTAGAGCACCTGGTTGTGGTCCAGGATGCCGCGGGTTCAAGTCCCGTCACTCACCCGGTCGAGGCCGATCCTGTCCACGGACAGGGTCGGCCTTTCGATGTCCCCAACTGGCAACTGGTGAGTGACCGCTGGTAAGTGGGGACGACGTTCGGCGGGTGTTCACGGAGCGTTTGAGTATTTAGTTTCCTTCTGGCACCGGGTCGAGGGCCTCGGTGCGGAAGGAGTTCCGATGAAGGTACGCACCCTGCTCGTGGGCCTGCTCGCCGCCGCGGCGACCGCGCTCGCGGCACCTGCGGCAGCCACGGCAGCGCCCGCGGACGGTCCCCTGACGCCGATGATCGTGGGCGGCGGCAACGCCACCCAGACCTACAGCTTCATGGTGTCCCTGCAGAGCACCTCCGGCAGCCACTTCTGTGGCGGCTCACTGATCAAGGCCAACTGGGTCGTCACCGCCGCGCACTGCGTCCAGGGCCGCTCACCGAGCAGCACCCAGGCGCGGATCGGCACGACCAACCGCACCAGCGGCGGCACCCTCGTGCGGGCGTCGCGCATCATCGTGCACCCGAGCTACCGCGGGCCGTACGACATCGCGCTGGTGCAGCTCAGCAGCAGCGTTTCGCAGGCGCCGGTGAAGATCGCGAGCACGTCCGGCGCGGTCGGCACCCCGACCAGGATCATCGGCTGGGGCCAGACCTGCCCCGTCCGCGGCGGCTGCGGCGCGCCGACGATCCTGCAACAGCTCGACACCTCGATCGTCAGTGACGGCGAGTGCGGCGGCATCAGCGGCTCGATCGAGATCTGCACCGACAACCCCCGCAACAACTCCGGCGCCTGCTACGGCGACTCCGGCGGCCCGCAGGTCAAGGTCGTCAGCGGGGCGTGGCAGTTGATCGGCGCCACCAGCCGCTCCGGCGGCGGATCGCAGTGCGCCGTCGCCCCGTCGATCTACACCGACGTGGTGGCGCACCGCTCGTGGATCCAGCAGTACACGGGCGCGCTCTAGCGTGGTCGGTCGCGGCCCCCGCCCGGTCCCGGGTGGGGGCCGCGGCGCGTTCGGAGGATGATGAACCCATGCGGGACATTGAGATCCGGGACGACATGATCAGGCTGGGGCAGTTGCTCAAGCTCGCGGGCGTGGCCGAGGACGGCGCGCACGCCAAGGACCTGCTCGACGCGGACGCGGTCGCGGTGAACGGCGAGCCGGAGACCCGCCGCGGCCGCCAACTCCACCCCGGCGACGTGATCACCGTGGGCCGAGACGAACTCCGGGTCGCGGGCCGCTAGGCAGTGTCTCGAAGTCCGTACCGGTCAACATCGGCAGTGATGCGCGGTCTCGGCGTGTCGTTGATCAAATAGGCGAGGTCTCCGGTAGATCGATCAACGACCAAGAAGATCGAGAACACCGG
>NZ_JBQTHF010000038.1:0-81860 GCF_052390155.1 Actinokineospora sp.
GCCCGGCCGACCTCGGCCCCCTCTTACTGCTTTCGGGGTGCGGTTGCCTCCACCCGCCCCCCCCCCCTCGACGTTACCGCTGCTAGCGAAGCACAACCAGCGTGACCACGGACAGGCCCGCGGCCAGCAGCAGGAACACGAAGCCGAACGCGGGCGCCCGGCGCAACCACGGTGTGTTGCGGTCCAGGGAGATCCGGCCCGCGCCGGTGAACAGCAGCGCGAACGCGGCCGCCGCGTAGCTGGTCTCCAGCTCCACCGCGCCCGCGAACGCGGCGGTGTCCACCTTGACCCAGATGACGTTGGCCATCACGCCGAGCACGGCCGCGGCCGCCGCCGGGGTGAACAGGCCCAGGATCAGCAGCGCGCCGCCTGCCAGCTCGGTGATGCCGGTGACCCAGGACAGCAGGGTGGTCTGCTCGTAGCCGAGGCTGCCGAGCACCTGCGCGAAGCCGTCGATCCCCGGGCCCTGCATGAGCCCGAAGACCTTCTGCAGGCCGTGCGCGAGGAACAGCGCGCCCAGCGTGACCCGCAGCACGAGCAGGCCGAGGTCGGCCCCCACGTGCCAGGCGAGGGGTTCGCGCTCGACGGTCTCGGCGCGGTGTCTGCCGTCGTCCTCGACGTCCGGTGTCGGCAGGACGGTGGTCGGGCCATCCGAGTACGGCGACTGGTCGTAGCCCTGACCGGGTGGGTTGTAACCCGAATCGGTAGACCTCGGCTCTGATGGCGTGAAATATCCGCTGTCTGCGTATCCGCCGGTTGACTTGGGGCGGTCGTCTTCGGTACTCACGCCGCGCAGACTAGGCGATCGGACACGTGCCCGCCGGACAGACCGGCGCTAGTAGTCCCCGCGCACCAGGTTCATCGGCTCCTGCCCGGCGACGAACCGGGCGATCTCGGCGGCCACCACGCGGTAGGCGCGGTTGCGGTGGCCCGTGCAGCTCCCCGCGACATGCGGGGTGAGCAGCAGGCCAGGAGCGGTCCACAGTGGATGGCTCGCGGGCAGCGGCTCGGGATCGGTGACGTCGAGGGCGGCGCGGAGCCTGCCCGCGCGCAGCTCGGCGAGCAGCGCGTCGGTGTGCACCACCGGGCCGCGGGCGGCGTTCACCAGGATCGCGCCGTCCCGCATCCTGGACAGGAACTCGGCGTCGACCAGGCCGGTGGTGGCCTGGGTCAGCGGCACCATCAGCACCACCGCGTCGTGCCAGGGAATCAGCTCGGGCAGCTCGGCCACACCGTGCACGCCGTCGCGCGCGCGGCTGCCCACGAGCGTGGTGTGCGCGTCGAACGCGTCGAGCCTGCGGCGGAGCTGCTGCCCGAGGTCGCCCGCGCCGAGTACGAGGATTCGCTTGTCCTGCAAGGTTTCCGTGACGTGCGTGGTCCACTGGGCGGCGCGTCTGGCGTCCTCGAAACCGGGCAGTTCGCGGTAGATCGCGAGCAGCGTGCCGATGACCCACTCGGCCGTGCTGCCGCCGTGGGCGCCCCGGCAGGTCGACAGCAGCACCCGCGGCGGCAACTTGCCGACCCACGCCTCGGCGCCGGTCGTGAGCAACTGCACCAGCCGCAGCTCGGGCAGCCGCTCGATCGCCGCGACCATCGAGTCGTCGGCGAGGAAGTTCGGCACGAGCACCTCGGCCTTGGCGGAGGTACTCGTGGGCAGATCGTCCAGCTTGGCGTATTCGACGGCGTGGGTGCCGTCGACCTCGGCGAGCGCCTCGACGCCGTACTCGTCGGGAACCAGAACTGTGACCGTCACGAGGGACACAGTAAGCCGACGTTCGGCGTAGGCGACAATGGCGCCGATGCGTGAACACGACTTCGTCGCCGCCGACGGCACCCGGCTCCGCGGCTGGCACACCGAGTCCGCCTGCCCGGTCGTCCTGCTCTGCCCCGGCCTCGGCACCATCCCCGAGGCGTGGCCGATGCTGGTGCTGCCGACCTCGGGCGTACGGGTGCTGAGCTGGTATCACCGCGGCACCATGGGCTCGGACCGGCCCGCCGACGAGTCGCGGATCACCCTCGACGACCACGTCGCCGACGCCCTCGCCGTGCTGGACGCCGCGGGTGTGCGGCGGTGCGTGGTGATGGGCTGGTCGATGGGGGTGATGGTGGCCACCGAGCTGGCGCTGCGCCATCCCGACCGGGTGAGCGGACTGCTCCTGGCGGCGGGCGTGCCGGGCGACCTGTTCGGCGGCCTGCTCGGCGTGCTGCACATCCCCGCGGCGCTGCGCCGGGCCGTCACGCTGGCGGGCGCGCGGACGATCCGGGCGGCCGGACCGCTGGTCGACGCGGTGCTGCACCGGCTCCCGGTCAACCGGGTCACCGCGTCGATGATGCAGCACAGCGGGTTCATGCTGCCCGGCGCCGACCCCGGCGACGTCGCGGCCGCGCTGCGCCGCTTCCTGCGCCACGACTGGCGCTGGTACGTCACGCTGGCGCTGGCCCTGGCCGATGTGCCCGAGCGCGACCTGGCCGGGATCACCTGCCCGGTAACCGTGCTCGCCGCCCGCTACGACGTGGTCGCCGACCCGCGGCGGGCCACCGGTCCGGCGGCGGTGTTGCCGCATGCCCGTGTCCGCGTGGTGCCGACCAGCCACTTCGTGCCGCTGGAGGCGCCGCAGGTGATCGCGGACGAGCTGGCGGCGCTGATGGCGCGGGTGGCGGCAGTCGAGCGGGCGGTGCTCACCGGAGATTCACGGCCGCGCGCTTAGCCTTGGGCACCATGTCAGGTTCACCGCGCCAGGCCCGTGTGCTGGCGGCCGCTTGCGCGGCCGGTGTCCTGCTGTCGGGTTGTGCGACGTTCACCGCGCAGCCGCCCCCGCCGAGCTGGCAGCCGCGCGCGCCGCTGACGCCGCAGACCGCGCCCGCGCCGGACGTTGGTCAGGGCGGCGGCGGTGGTGGTGGAGAGCAGGCGGGCGAGCAGCCGCCGATGTCGGAGATCCCGCCGCCGAACGGCTGCAAGGACTTCCACCCCGCGGTGCTCGGCACCTGCATGGACACCCTCGTAGCGGTAGCCGCCCTCCCCGGCGACGGCCGGAACCCCACCGCGCTGGTCGGCGAGCGCACCACCGGGCGCATCCTGCTCGTACGCAAGGACACCGAGCCCGCGCTGGTCGCCACCATCCCGGTCGACGCGTCCACCGACGGCGGCCTCACCGGGCTCGCGCTCTCCCCCAGCTACGCCGAGGACCAACTCGTCTTCGCCTACATCACCACCCCCACCGACAACCGCCTGGTCCGCATCGCCCCGAACGACACGCCGAAGCCGGTGCTCATCGGCATCCCACGCGGACCGAGCGGCAACCGCGGCGCCCTCGCCGTCGACCACCGCGGTGCGCTGCTGCTGGCCACCGGCAACGCGGGCAGCGCCACGGCCCCGCTCGACCCCAACTCCAGCGCGGGGAAGTTGTTGCGGCTCAACTCGGCGGGCAAACCCGCCGAAGGCAACCCCACCCCCGACTCGCTGATCATCACCAGCGGCCTGCAAGCCCCCGGCGGCCTGTGCAGTTCACTCGACGGCTCCCGCACCTGGGTCACCGACCGCACGCCTGCCGCCGACGTGCTGTACCGGGTCGAGCCGGGCAAGCCCCTCGGCACCCCCGCCTGGTCATGGGCGGACAAGCCGGGCGTCTCGGGCTGCGCGTCCCCCGCACAGGCGGTGTGGGTCGCCATGTCGACCGCGGGCCACCTGCAGAACCTCCCGCAGGCACCGGACGGCACATTCAGTGGGAAGCCACAGATCGTGATGGCCGAGAAAGAAGGCTTCGGCCGCGTCGACGGTCTCGATCTGGTGACCGAGCAGTTCGCGATCGGCGGAACCGTCAACAAACGCGGCGGCACCCCGGTGTCGAGCGACGACCGCGCCGTGGTGATCGTCGTCCAAGGTGGCGGCGGAGGCGGCGGCACCGACTGACCCGTCCCACCAGCTCTGCCGGTGTCGTGGCGACACCGGCAGAGCAGGCGGCTGTCAGGCTTGGCAGCGGTCGAGAACCAGTTCCCGGACCCGTTTGGCGTCGGCCTGGCCCTTCGTCGCCTTCATGACCGCGCCGACGATGGCGCCCGCCGCCGCGAGTTTTCCGTCGCGGATTTTGGCGGCTACGTCGGGCTGGGCGACCAGTGCCTCGTCCACCGCGGCGTAGAGCGCCGAGTCGTCCGAGACGACTTTGAGGCCGCGGCTCTCGATGACCTGCTCCGGCTCGCCCTCGCCCGCCAGCACGCCGTCGACCACCTCGCGGGCCAGCTTGTTGGTCAGCGTCCCGGCGGCGACCAGCGCGATCACCTTGGCGACCTGCGCGGGCGTGATGGGCAGTTCGCCCAGGTCGACGGCGCGGTTGTTGGCCTGCTGGCTCAGATACGACACCCACCACGACCGCGCCTCGTCCGGTGGGGCACCGGCGTCGGCGGTGGCCGCGACGAGATCGATCGCGCCCGCGTTGACCAGATCGCGCATCTCCAGGTCGGAGAGCCGCCACTCGGTCTGGATGCGCTTGCGGCGCGCCGCGGGCAGCTCCGGCAGGGTCAGCCGCAGTTCCTCGACCCACTCGCGCGACGGGGCGATCGGCGCCAGGTCGGGCTCGGGAAAGTACCGGTAGTCCTCCGAGGTCTCCTTGCGGCGCCCGGCGCGCGTCGTGCCGCCCGCCTCCTCGAAGTGCCTGGTCTCCTGCAGGATCGAGCCGCCGTCGGCGAGGATCGCGGCCTGCCGGGTCATCTCGTGCCGCACCGCGCGCTCGACGCTGCGCAGGGAGTTGACGTTCTTGGTCTCGGTGCGGGTGCCGAACTCGGTGGCGTCCTTGGCCATCAGCGACACGTTCGCGTCACAGCGCAGGGAACCCTGGTCCATCCGCACGTCGGACACGTCGAGCGCGCGGAGCAGGTCGCGCAGCGCCGTCACGTACGCGCGGGCCACCTCCGGCGCGCGGGCGCCGGTACCGGTGATCGTCTTGGTGACGATCTCGATCAGCGGCACGCCCGCGCGGTTGTAGTCGAGCAGCGAGTGCTCGGCGCCGTGGATGCGGCCGGTGGCACCGCCGACGTGCAGCGACTTGCCGGTGTCCTCCTCCATGTGCGCGCGCTCGATCTCCACCCGCACGATCTCGCCGTCGTCCAGCGTCACGTCGAGGTAGCCGTTGAAGGCGATCGGCTCGTCGTACTGCGAGGTCTGGAAGTTCTTCGGCATGTCCGGGTAGAAGTAGTTCTTCCGGGCGAACCGACACCACCGCGCGATCTCGCAGTGCAGCGCCAAGCCGATGCGGATCGCCGACTCCACACCGGTCCCGTTGAGCACCGGCAGGGAACCTGGCAGCCCCAGGCAGGTCGGGCAGACCTGGGTGTTCGGCTCGGCGCCGAATCCCGTGGGACAGCCGCAGAACATCTTGGTGTTCGTGGACAGTTCGACGTGGACTTCCAGGCCCAGCACCGGATCGAACCGGGCCAGCACCTCGTCGTAGTCCATCAGCTCCACAGTGGTCACTTGCCCCTCCTGAACGCGCGGACGGCGATCAGCACACCGGTGATGGCCACGACGATGCTGCCGATCGCGTGCGCCAGCGCCAGCTTGTCCTTGTCCTCGCGGGCATTGCGCAGACTGTTCGCCGCGCTGGACGCGGCGGTGACCGAGCTGACGATCCCGAACGCGCCCTTGAACTTCCTCGTACCGACCATCAGTGGGCCACCTCCAGTTCGGGAACGCGACTGATCAGCGGGCCGCCCTGCGCGGCGTCGCGGGCTGCCTCGTACGCGGCGGCCACGCGGTAGCCGCGGTGGTCCCGCAGCGCCGGGGACATGATCTGCAGGCCGACCGGCAGACCGTCGTCTTCGGACAGTCCACACGGGACACTGAGGGCGGCGTTGCCCGCCAGGTTCGACGGGATGGTGCACAGATCGGCTTTGTACATGGCCATCGGGTCGTTCGCCCGCTCGCCGATGCGGAACGCCGTGGTCGGCGTGGTCGGCGAGACCAGCACGTCGACCCGCTCGAACGCGGCGTCGAAGTCGCGGGTGATGAGCGTGCGGACCTTCTGCGCCGAGCCGTAGTAGGCGTCGTAGTAGCCCGCGGACAGCGCGTAGGTGCCGAGCATGATGCGCCGCTTGACCTCCGCGCCGAACCCGGCCTCGCGGGTCATCGACATGACCTCCTCGGCGCTGTGCGTGCCGTCGTCGCCCACGCGCAGGCCGTAACGCATGGCGTCGAACCGGGCGAGGTTCGACGAGCACTCGCTCGGCGCGATCAGGTAGTACGCGGGCAGCGCCAGGTCGAAGCTCGGACAGGAGACCTCGACGATCTCCGCGCCCAGGTCGCACAACTGCGCGACCGCGGCCTCGAACGCGCGCAGCACACCCGACTGGTAGCCGTCGCCGGAGAACTGCGTGACCACGCCGACGCGGACCCCGCGCAGGTCGCCCGTCGCGCCTTCGCGCACGGCGGCGACAACCGGTGGCAGGGCGGCGTCGATCGAGGTGGAGTCGAGCGGGTCGTAGCCGCCGATCACCTCGTGCAGCAGCGCCGCGTCGAGCACCGTGCGCGCGCACGGCCCGGCCTGATCGAGCGAGGACGAGAACGCCACCAGGCCGTAGCGGGAAACCGTGCCATAGGTGGGTTTCACGCCGACCGTGCCGGTGACCGAGCCCGGCTGGCGGATCGAGCCGCCGGTGTCGGTGCCGATCGCCAGCGGCGCCTCGAACGCGGCCAGCGCCGCCGACGAGCCGCCGCCGGAACCACCGGGAATGCGGTCGAGGTCCCACGGGTTGCGCGACGGGCCGTAGGCGGAGTTCTCGGTGGAGGAGCCCATCGCGAACTCGTCCATATTGGTCTTGCCGAGGATCACCACACCCGCTTCGAGCAACCGCAGCGTCACGGTCGCGTCGTAGGGCGGGTGCCAGCCGGCGAGGATCTTCGAGCCGCACGTGGTCGGCGCGCCCCGCATGGTGAGCACATCCTTGAGCGCCAAGGGAACCCCGGCCAGCGGTGAGGCGGGCGCCCGACCCGCGGCCACGTCCTCGTCGACCGCCTTCGCGGCCTGCAGCGCGCGGTCGCCGTCGACATGGAGAAAAGCGTGCACGGCGGGATCGACCGCCTCGATGCGGTCCAGGTGCGCCTGGGCGACCTCGACCGCGGACACCTCTTTGGCCTGGATCTTCGCCGCCAACTCGGCGGCGGTCAGGCGGATCAGCTCGGTCATGCTTCCTCCCCGAGAATCCGCGGTACGCGGAAGCGGCCGTCCTCGGCCGCGGGTGCGCCGTCGAGTGCCTGCCGCTGGGTGAGCCCGGGCCGGACGAGGTCGCGACGGAACACATTGGTCAGCGGCACCGCGTGCGACGTGGGCGGAATGTCCTGGTCGGCGACCTCGCCGACCTTCGCCACCGCCTGCACGATCTGGTCGAGCTGGCCCGCGAACAGGTCCAGTTCGGCTTCGGTGACGGCCAGCCTGGCCAGTCGAGCGAGGTGGGCGACCTCGGCTCGGGAGATGCTTGGCACTCGACGAACCCCCGGGGGTGGCAGCGATGGGACCCCCAGAGTCTATTTCGCGCACTCCGCCAAGCCCCGAACGGGTTGTTCGGTGCGGCCACGCGGGTGCGGACCCGGTGCCCGTCCCGCGATTCGGTCCGGTCGGACGCGCGGGACACCTGGTCTGCGACAATCAGCGGTCGGCGTAGGGCGCGGACGACAATGGTCCGCGCACCGAGTACGTAGTGGGAGGCGTTCGCCTTGTCCTTCCTGATCCGGGTGCAGCTCCCGGACAGCCCAGGAACCCTGGGGGCGGTCGCGACCGCCCTGGGTGCCATCGGGGCCGACATACTGAGCGTGGACGTGGTCGAACGCGTCGGCGGCGTCGCCATCGACGACCTGGTGGTCGAGCTGCCCAACGGCAGACTGCCCGATGTGCTCATCACCGCGGCCGAGTCGGTCGCGGGCGTCGAGGTGGACGCGGTGCGCCCCTACGCTGGGGTGCTCGACACCCACCGTGAGCTGGAGCTGGTCGAGGAGGTCGCCGCCGAGCCCAACGACGGCCTGGAAATCTTTACCGAGGGCGTCCCGAAGATCATCCGCGCCGGGTGGGCGCTGGTGGTGGGCTTCGACGCCGAGGGCGCCCACCGCCTCGCCGCGAGCACCGCCGCGCCGACGATCCAGACCCTCGACCTGCCGTGGATGCCCCTGGCCCGCGCCACCGTCCTCGATGGCGAGGAGTCGTGGGTGCCCGCCACCTGGCGCGAACTCGGCACCGAACTCGCCGCGACGCCGCTGGGCAAGCCGGACCGGGTCCTGCTGGTCGGCAGGCCGGGCGGCCCGATGTTCCGCGCCGCCGAAGTCGCGCGGCTCGCGCACCTGGCCGGGATCGTGGCGGTCGTCCTGCCGGACTGACCGGCTCGGCCGTGCTTGATCACGCGGGTCCGGCCGTGCTTGATCACGCGGGTCCGGCCGTGCTTGGGCACGCGGGTTCGGCCGTCGGGATCGAGGCGGGCCGGTCGGCCGGTTGACCGTTAACCCATCGCCGGCTATGGCACCCGCTCGGGTGGTTGGGCGCCGCGAGCCCCGGCGCCCCGCGCAGGCGAGGCACCGCACGGCCTGGGATCAACTCCGAGATTCACCTCATTGGGTGAAGTCGCGGGTGCTGCGGCGGTGGTCCGGGCGATCGGGACAAGATCAACGGTTTCCGTCGTCGGGCACCTCCGCGGTGAAGGCGATGAGGAGCATCTCGGGGACGGGTCGCCAGTCGCGGGCGGGCAGGCGGGTGAAGCCGAGGCGGCGGTAGAGGCGGTGGGCGGGCGCCATGTCCTCCGAACTGCACATGGCCACGCGGGTCAGGCCGTGATCGCGGGCGCGGGCGAAGACCGCACGGACCAGCACTTCGCCGACGCCTTGTCCGCGCGCGGTCGGGGCTACCGCGAGCATCCGAAACTCCAGCTCACCCGGCCGCGAGACTTCCGCGAACCGCGAGCCGGGGAGGGCGACGGTCACCGTGCCCAGGATCGAGTCAGCCGCATCGACGGCGACCAACAGCTCGGCGGCGGCCATCCGGCTCGCGGCATCGGCGAGGTCTCGGGCGTAGCCGGTCGAGGTGGAACCGGTGATGTAGCCGTCGGCCCGGTATGCGTCGACGGTCAGCGAGCCGATCTCGTCAAACTCGTCCGCCCTGGCCGCGCGAGCGGAGACATCGGCAGTTCCGACCCGCGGACCGTTCCGCTTGGCCTCCGAGGTCTGCGAGTGGGGTCGCGACGGCACTGGCCTAGTCATCGGCGGGATGAGCGGTAGGAGCACCCGTGCCGTCGGGATCGGCGGCGGTGGCGGAATCGGGATCGGCGGCGGCCGGGTCGGGATCGGCGGCCGTGGTGGCCGGGTCGGGATCGGCGGTGGCGGAATCGGGGTCGGCGGCGGTAGCCGGGTCGGGATCGGCGGCGGCGTTGGGGTCGCCGATGGTGGCTACGGCAGTGGCGGCTTCGGGGCCCTGGTCCAGCAGGACGCGGAAGCCGGGCTCGTCCAGGACTGGGACCTTGAGTTGGACGGCCTTGTCGTACTTGGTGCCTGGGGCGTCACCGACGACGACGAAGGCCGTTTTCTTGGACACCGAGCCGGATGCCTTGCCACCGCGGGCGATGATGGACTCCTTGGCCTCGTCGCGGGAGTACGTGTCGAGGCTGCCGGTGACGACGATCGACAGGCCCTCCAGCGTGCGGGGAGTGGAATCGTCGCGCTCCTCGGCCATGCGCACGCCCGCGGCGCGCCACTTCGCCACGACCTCGCGGTGCCAGTCGACCTCGAACCATTCGCGGACCGAGGTGGCGATGGTGGGACCGACTCCCTCGGCGTCGGCCAGGTCTTGTTCGCTCGCGGTGGCGATGGCGTCGATCGAGCCGAACTCGCGGGCCAGTGCTTGCGCCGCGGTGGGGCCGACGTGCCGGACGGAGAGGCCGACCAGGACTTTCCACAGTGGACGGTCCTTGGCGACGGTCAGGTTCGCGACGAGCTTGCGGCCGTTCGCGGAGAGCTCCCCCGCCTTGGTGCGGAACAGTTCCACCGCCGACAGCACGTCCTCGTCGAGGGCGAACACGTCGCCTTCGTCGGCGATGACGCCGGAGGACAGCAGCGCGGCGGCGGTCTCGTAGCCGAACGCCTCGATGTCGAAGGCACCGCGGCCCGCGAGGTGGAACAGGCGCTCGCGCAGTTGCGCGGGGCACGAGCGGGAGTTGGGGCACCGGATGTCGGCGTCGCCCTCCTTCTCGTAGCGCAGGGGGGTGCCGCACGCCGGGCAGTCGGTGGGCATCTCGAACTCGCGCGCGTCGGCCGGGCGTGCCTCGATGACCGGGCCGAGCACCTCCGGGATCACGTCGCCCGCCTTGCGGATGACCACGCGGTCGCCGATGAGCACGCCCTTGCGCTTGACCTCGCCTGCGTTGTGCAGCGTCGCCATGGCCACCGTGGACCCGGCCACCTTGACCGGCGCCATCACCGCGAACGGCGTCACCCGACCGGTGCGCCCGACGTTGACCTGGATGTCCAGCAGCGTGGTGGTCGCCTCCTCTGGCGGGTACTTGTAGGCGATCGCCCAGCGCGGGGCGCGCGAGGTGGTGCCGAGCCTGCGCTGCAGGGCGACCTCGTCGAGCTTGACGACGACGCCGTCGATCTCGTGGTCGGCGTCGTGGCGGTGCTCGCCCCAGTACTTGATGTGCGCGGCGAGTTGGTCGGCCGAGTCGAGCAGCTTCGTGTGCCGGGAGACCGGCAGGCCCCACGCGGCCAGCGCGCGGTACGCCTCCGACAGAGCTATCGGCTCGAAGCCGTCGCGTTTGCCGAGGCCGTGGCAGATCATCCGCAGGCCGCGGCCCGCGGTGACCTTCGGGTCCTTCTGCCGCAGGGAGCCCGCGGCCGTGTTGCGCGGGTTGGCGAACGGGGGCTTGCCCGCCTCGACCAGGCGCGCGTTGAGGTCGAGGAAGTCCTCGACCTTGAAGAACACCTCGCCGCGGACCTCGACGAGCACGGGCACGGGGAACTCGTCGGTGCCGGTGAGGCGGTCGGGGACGTCGCGCATGGTGCGGACGTTGAGCGTGACGTCCTCACCGGTGCGGCCGTCGCCCCTGGTCAGCGCGCGGGTGAGCTTTCCGTCGCGGTAGAGCAGGTTGATGGCCAGGCCGTCGATCTTGAGTTCGCACAGGTAGTGCGCGGCGGACCCGACCTCCTTCGCCACGCGGTCGACCCAGGCGCCCAGCTCGTCGAGATCGAAGGAGTTGTCGAGGCTGAGCATCCGCTCCAGGTGGTCGACCGCGGCGAACTCGGTGGAGAACGTGCCGCCGACGCGCTGCGTGGGCGACTCCGGGGTGATCAGGGACGGGTGCTGCTCCTCGATCGCCTGCAGCTCGCGCAGCAGCGTGTCGAACTCGCCATCGGCGACGGTCGGCGCGTCGAGCACGTAGTAGCGGAACTGGTGGCCGAGCAACTCCTCGGCCAGCACCGCATGTCGCTCGCGCACCTCGGCGGGCACGTCCTCGACGCCCTCGGCGGAGGTGCCGGGGCGTTGCGGCGGGAAATCGTCGTCAACACTGCTCACGAAGTGCAGGGTATCGAGGGGGACCGACATTCGCGGAGGTCAGCCCGCCAGCCTGTGGACAAGTTCGCGCAGCTCCAAGAGGCCGATGCTGCCCTCGGGGTCGATCGCCGCGGTCTCCACGCGGCGCAGGCGCTCACCCGCGAGGCGCTCCCCCAGCGTGGCGTCGAGGGGGAGGAACGTCATGGCCGACCGGGCGGCGGGCGCCAACTCGGCCAGCACCGGGTGGTGCACCGCGACGTCGATGACGCCCGCCTCCGCGTCCACCTGGGCGAAGACCCGGACATCGGCCAGCGCGACCCGGTGCTCTCCCAGAGTGACGGTGACCTCCGTCGGATCGGGCACGGCGGGCACCGAGTCGTGGAACTCCCAGATGGCGGTGTCCGCGGGCGCGGCGGCCTTCCAGGCGTCGGTGTACGGCCGCAGCGCCGGGTCTTCCTGGCCGGAGATGACCAGCGCGTAGATGGACCGGGTGCCGCGTTCGAGGGCGAAATGCAGGTCGGGGTGGACAGCGGCGACGAGGTCGCACAGCAGATTCTCGACCCGCTGCGGCTCGCCGTCGCCGAGGGCGGCGGCGACCTCGGGCAACGCGACGTGCCAGTCCGCCCAGAACCGCTCGGCCAGGGCGTCCGGGTCGGGCTGTTCGACAGTGGGGCGCGGCGGTCGCCGGAACCAGCTCATGGCGCCATCCTGGCGCACCACCGCTACCCGCCTGCCACCGACGGGATCACCTGGATCTCGCCGCCCGCCGCGACCGGGGTGTCCGCGCCGCCGAGATAGCGGCACTCTTCGCCGTCGACGTAGAAGTTCACGTACCGGCGCAGTACGCGGCTTTCGTCGCGCAGACGGCGTTCCAGGGCCGGGTAGCGCGCGGTGAGCGCGTCGAGCACCGCCGACAGGGTCGTCGGAGCGTCGACGTCCACCTCGACCTCGGCCTGCCCGTCCGCGTTCGCGCGCAAGACGCCCGGCAGTCGCACGGTGATGGTCATCAGATCACCGCGGCTCGCACGGACAGCACGTCCGGCAAGTGCGCGGCGACCTGTGTCCAGTGCGCCCCCTCGTCGCGGCTGGCGTAGACCTCGCCGGAGCGCGAGCCGAAGTAGACCCCCGCGGGATCGGCGTCGTCCACGCACATCGCGTCGCGCATGACCGCGGTCCAGAAGCCGTCGTCGGGCAGGCCCGCGGCGAGCGCGGTCCAGGTGGCACCCGCGTCGTCACTTCGGTAGACGCGACAGCGGCCGTCCGGTGGGAAGCGCATGGCGTCGGCGGTCAACGGGAACACGTAGACGGTGTCCGGGCGGTGCGGGTGCACGACCATCGGGAACCCGAAGTCGCTGGGCAGCCCGTCCGCGATGGACTTCCAGGTGTGGGCGCCGTCGTCGCTGCGGTAGACGCCGTGGTGGTTCTGGGCGAAGAACCGGTCGGGCCGGTCGGGGTGCTGGGCGATCTTGTGCACGCACTGGCCGAACTCGGGATAGGGGTCGGGCAGGAAGTACGCCTTGATGCCCTCGTTGCGGGCCGCGAAGGACTCGCCGCCGTCAGCGCTGACGTAGACGCCGCCGGTGGACATGGCCACCGTGACCCGGCCCGCGTCGCGCGGGTGCGGGATGACCGAGTGCACCGCCATCCCGCCGAACCCGGGCGTCCACCGTTCGCGGTGCGGGTGCTCCCACAGGCCGCGGACCAGCTCGAATGTGCTGCCGCGGTCGGTCGAGCGGAACAGCGCGGACGGCTCGACCCCGGCGTAGACCACATCCGGCTCGCCCGCAGGCCCAGGCGCGAGCTGCCAGACGCGGGCGAGCGCGGCACCGGTGTCCTCGGGGAACGCGAGCGCGGGCCGGTCCGGTTCGCGCCAGGTCGCGCCGAGGTCGTCACTGACCGCGACGCTCGGGCCCCAGTGCTCCGAGGTGACGGCGGCGAGCAGCCGCGGGGTGTCCCGGCGCGTGTCGATGGCGACCGCGTAGACATCGGTCATCGGGTGGTGCGGGCCCGTGACCTCCCAGTCGGCACCGGAGTTGGTGGCCAGGAACAGACCCTTGCGCGTTCCTATCGCAAGCAGGACTTTCGACGTCATGACATACCTCCGAACGTGATCGGGGCCACCGTACGCCTCGGGTCCGACAGAACCGTCTCACCAGGACTCTGGCGGCTCCACGAACGCCTTGCCCACGTCGCGGACCAGCGCCATCGCCCGGCGCGCCCAGCCCGTCGACGCGCCCGCGAGGCCGCAGGCGGGCGTCGCGACGGCCCGCTCGGCGAGGATCGACCGGGGAAAGCCGAGGTGGTCGACCAGGCGCAGCGCCGGGCCGGTCGCCTGGCGCAGGGTCAGCGGGCGCGCCGGATCGGTGCCGGGCACCACGCCGAGGAACAGCACCGTGCCCGCGTCCCACGCCTCGCCGATCTCGTCGGCCAGCGCCGCGGGGAGCCCGCCGAGCAGGGTGGCGTCGAGGGAGAGGGCCTCGGCGCCTGCCGAGCGCAGCAGGGCGACCGGCGGGCGGTTGGCGCAGCAGTGCACGATCACGGGCTGACCCGTGGCCGCGCGGGCCGCATCGACGACCACGGCCATGACGTCGCGCGCCTCCGGTTCGTGGACCGCGGGCACCGTGCCGTAGCCGGACGGTGTGGACAGCGCGCCCGCGAGGACCGTGGGCAGACTCGGCTCGTCGAGCTGCACGACGACCGGCGCCCCCGTGCGCCTGCGCACCTCGGCGACGTGCCGCGAGAGTCCCTCGGCCAGCGACTCGGTGAACTCGCGCAGCGCGCCCTTGTCGGACAGCACCCGATGTCCGCGCGGGAGTTCGACGCCCGCAGCGAGCGTCCACGGACCGGCCATCTGCAGCTTCAGCGCGAGCGGGGGCGTGCCCGCTCGTTCGACGGCCTCCTCGATGGCGTCGAGGTCGCGGCGGATCAGGTCGACGCCGCGTCGGTGGTCCACGCCCGGCCGGGCGGTGACGCGGTAGCCCGACGGCACCAGTTCGATGGCCAGGTCGACCAGCAGTGAGGTGGTGCGGCCGATTACGTCGGCGCCCAGGCCGCGGGCGGGGAGTTCCGGTAGGAACGGCAGGTCGGGCAGCTCGCCGAGCACCACCGTGGCAGCCTCGAAGGGGTCGTCGCCGGGCAGCGAGCCGATCCCGGTGGCGGCGCCGGGCGGCCAGGGTGCGTTGGTCACGGGTGCAGTGTGCACCGCGCGATCTTCTACCGACGCCGCGGTTAGCATGAGGGCCTGTGGACCACACCGACGTCGCCGCCGCCGCCCGGCGGATCGCCCCCTACGCTCGCCGCACACCCGTGCTGCGGGCCGAAGTGGACGGTCGCGCGGTGGTGCTCAAGCTTGAACACCTGCAGCTCACCGGCTCGTTCAAGCTGCGCGGGGCGCTCAACGCGCTGCTCGGCGGCGACCGGCCCGCCCATGTCGTCACGGCGTCGGGCGGCAACCACGGCCTCGCGGTGGCCGCGGCGGCGCGGCTGCTCGACCTGCCCGCGACCGTGTTCGTGCCGGAGAGCGTTCCCGAGGCCAAGGCCCGCCGGATCGAGGCGGCGGGCGCGAAACTGGTCCGCCACGGCGCGGCCTACGCCGAGGCGTCGGCCGCCGCACTCGCCGAGGCCGCGGAGTCCGGCTCGCTCTACCTGCCCGCCTACGACCACCCGCTGGTCATCGCCGGGCAGGGGACCTGCGCCGCCGAGGCTGTCGCCGACGCGCCGGACGTGGACACGCTTGTCGTGGCGGTAGGTGGTGGTGGGCTCGCCGCGGGCACCGTCCTGGGTGGCGGTGGCAGGCCGACGGTCTTGGTGGAACCCGAGAACTGCCAGGCGATGCACGACGCGCTCGCCGCGGGCGCGCCGGTCGACGCCGCCGTCGACTCGGTGGCCGCGTCCGCGCTGGGCGCCACCCGCGTTGGCGACCTGCCGTTCGCGGTCGTCCGACACGCCCGATCCGTGCTGGTCAGCGACGCGGAACTGCTCGCCGCGCGGGACCGGCTGTGGGAGGAGTTCCGCCTCGCGGTGGAGCCCGCCGCTGCCGTGCCGTTCGCGGCGTGGCTCGCCGGACGAGTACCCGGCGGACTCGCCTGCCTGGTGATCTGCGGCGCGAACACCGAGTGGATGCCCCGCTAGGCGCGCATCACCGTCGCGATCGGGATGCGGGCGGCGCGGATCGCCGGGAGCAGGCCGCCGAGTACACCGGCGACCAAGCCCGCGATCACCCCGGCAACGCCTGCCTGCCACGGGAACTGGACGTCGCGCAGCATGGGTTCGCGGTCGCCGAAGAGCTGTCCGGCGAACTCCAGGCCAACCACCCCCACGCCGACCGCCGCCGCCGCCGTGAGCAGGCCGATGATCAGCGTCTCGGCCAGCACGATGCCCCCGAGCAGTAATCGCGGCGTGCCCACCGCCCGGCGCAGCGCGAACTCCTCGATGCGCTCCCCGACCGTGGCCAGGCCGACGTTGAGGATGCCCGCCACGCCGATGAGCAGCACCAGTGCCGCCATGCCGAGGAAGATCCAGCGCATCAGGGTGAGCTGGGCGCCGATCTGCTCCTTGGAGTCCACAACGGACCGGTAGCTCTGCTCCATCGGCACACCCTGCGCGGCGAGGCGCGCGTTGAGGGTCTGCTCGACGTCGGTCGCCGACGACGACAGGTAGAGCTGCATGCCGATGCCGCGGGCGCCCGCGAACCCGGTGGCGGGCAGCCAGTTCAGCAGTTCGTCGGCCCGCACGTACGCGGTCGGCTGCGGCGAGCCGTCGTGCACCACGCCGACGATCCGCGGGGTCGAGTTGGCTGTCGCGCCGTCGATGCGCATCTCGGCGGGCACCCGGTACCGCGCGAGCCCCTTGGCGGCCTCGCGGTTGAGCACCAGCCCGGGCGACAGCGACGGGTCGCCGCCGAAGTCCAGCCAGCGGCCCGCCTCGGCGTGGAAGGGGCGGAACGGGCGGATGTCGCCGGTGAGACCAACCAGTTGCAGCTCGACGGCCTGCCCCGGCGGCTGGTTCTCCTCGGCGCGCACCGGGTAACAGCCGCGGGAGTCGCAGTAGTAGCCGCCGGGACCGCCGCCCTGCCCCGCGTAGTCGAAGGGCACGCCGCCCGCGTTGATCGGGACCACCCCGGGCTCGCCGATGATCGCGGAGGTGTTGGTGGCGGCCACGACCTCCGGGTGCTCGCGCAGGGTGTCCATGGTCACCGGGACGGTCTGCTCGTGCGGCGGCAGGCTGACCTGGATGGAGCCGTCCTTGCCGCGGTTCAGTTCGATGTCCGAGAGCAGCGCGCGGTTGGCGATCTCGGCGCCCGCCTGCACGGTGACCACGGCCAGCACGCCGAGGAACAGGCTGATCATCGACAGGAACGTGCGCAGCTTACGCGCGCGGATCCCCTGTCCGCCGATGACGAGCGCCGACCGGAACCGGCCCGAGAGGCGCCTCATGCGAGCACCCCGCGGGGTTCGGGCACGAGGGCGCCGTCGGTGAGCCGGACGACGCGGCCCATTCGGGTGGCGTGCGCGTGGTCGTGGGTGACCAGGACGAGCCCGCAGCCGCGGTCGGTGGCCGAGTGCAGCACGTCGATCACCAGCGCGCCGGTCTCGGTGTCGAGCGCGCCTGTCGGCTCGTCGGCGAGCAGCACCTTCGGCTCACGCACCAGCGCCCGCGCGATAGCCACTCGCTGCTGTTCGCCGCCCGACAACCGCGGTGGCTTCTGCTTGGCCAGGTGCGCGATGCCGACCTCGTCGAGCGCCGCCAGCACCTTCGCGCGCCGCTTGCGGCGGGGCAGCCAGCCCTGGCCGTTGACCAGCGCCATGGCCACGTTCTGCGCGGCCGTGAGGTGCTTGAGCAGGAAGAACCGCTGGAAGACGAAGCCGAACTCGTCGCTGCGCAGCCGCGCGGCCCGGCGCTCGGAGAGCCGGGTGATGTCCTGGCCGCCGAGCAGGTACTCGCCACCGTCCGGCCGGTCGAACAGGCCGATCAGGCTCAGCAGCGTGCTCTTGCCCGAGCCGGACCGGCCCAGGATGGCGACGCTCTCGCCACTGTGGACAGTGAGGTCCACGCCGGACAGGATCGAGCGCGGCTCGCCCTGTCCCTTGAGGGTCTTGGTGACCCCGGTCAACTGGATCAGCGGCGTCATGTCACGGCCCCGTCATACCGGGCATGCCGGGCTGCTGCTGCTGGTCGGGCGGACCGGGCGGCAGGTTCGGGCCGGGTACGGCGAGGGTCTCGTCGCCGGTCAGGCCGGACTTGATCTGCACCACCCGGCCGTCGGTCAGGCCGAGCACGACGTCCTTGGTCTGCCGGGTGCCGTCCGGGCCGAGCACGTCGACCTTGCCCGCGCCCTGCCTGCCCGCGACCGCCTCGACCGGGGCGACGAGCACCTGCTTGGCCTGCTCGGTCACCACCTCCAGGGTGGCGGCGGCGCCGTTGATCAGCTTCACGTCGGCGGGCGCGGTGCACACCAGCCGCAGGCCGGTGGCCTCCGACGGGGTGCGGCTGTCCTGCTCGGGCGCGGGCGGCGGCGTCGGCGCGGCGCCCGCGGCGGGGTCGGCCGGGTCGGGCCGCGGCGCGGGCGCCGGGGCGGGCGGATCCGGGATCGTGCCCGCGGGCAGGGCCGCGATCGTGCCGAGCACCGCGCAGTCGAACGGACCCGGGCCGCTCTTGATCTGCGCGCGGACCGAGGTCAGGGCGTCGGAGAGCTTGTACGCCTGCGCGCCGTCGATATCGGCGACGATGCCGTACCCGCCGTACTTGGCCGACACGATCGGCATGCCCGTGGTGACCGTCGCCCGGTCGTCCACCAGGCGGCCGGCGAAGACCGAGCCCGCCGGAACGTCGACCTGCGTCGGTTTGCCCGCCGCCCACACCGCGCCGACCCGGGTGGGCCTGGTCGGCGTGCCTTTCTGCTCCTTGACGTCCAGGTAGCGCACTTGGCCGTCGATCGGGGCGACCAGGCCGAACACCGGGTTCAGCGTGACCTTGCCGTTGAGGCTGACCTTGTTGGTCAGGTCTTGGCGGGTCAGCTTCGCCGTGGTCATGGTGGTGCCGCGCTCGGCCAACTCGGGCGTTGGCGGCCCGGAGTCCGACGTCGAGCACCCGGCGAGGGCCGTGGCAGCGACAAGGACGGCGATGAGAAAGCGTGTGTTCACCGGTACCCCCAAGGTCGTTTCGTGACCGGTACTCGTCGAGTCTATACATGCGGTGCATAGTGTCGGATCACTGCCCTGACCGACGTCCGGGTGCTTACGCCGCGACGTCGGGTCTCGCCGGATGCCGTGGCCGAGGACCACACTCGATGTCGGAGGTGACGACGTGGTGGCAGCCGGGCAGGTGGGCGCGATGCGCCGGTCCCTGCGCGAGGTCTGGCGCACGGGCAGGCGGGTCGAGCGGGTCGGCTATGTGGTCGGGTCGGCGCTGCTCCTTTCGGGTCTCCTCCATGTCGGGGTGTTCCTGGTCGACGGCGGGCCGTGGCAGGGGCCGGTGTCGTGGCGCAAGCCCGTCACCTTCGGCCTGTCGTTCGGGTTGACCTTGGTGACGGTCGTGTGGGTGAGCACCTGGATCCGACTCGGCGACCGTGCCCGCGCGATCGCCCTCGGCGTGTTCACCGGAGCGTGCGTGCTGGAGGTTGCCCTGATCTCCCTGCAGGCGTGGCGCGGGGTGCCGTCGCACTTCAACGTCGAGCCCGGCGTGAACCGGATCATCTCCACGTCCCTGGCCGGTGGCGGCGGCCTGATCCTGGTGTCCGCGCTGATCCTCGCCGTCGGGTCGCTGCGTGCGGGTGCGGTGACCCGACCGGACATGCGACTCGCGGTCCGGTTCGGTCTGGTCGCGTTGGTGGCGGCACTGGCCGTCGGCGCGGTGATGATCGTGCGCGGAATCACCGCCGCACAGTCGGGCGACCCCGCCCTGGCATACACGACCGCAGGCGCGTTCAAGCCTGCCCACGCCGTCCTGATGCACGCCGTGCTGGTGCTACCCGGCCTCGCCTGGCTGCTCGGCTTCACCCTGTGGACCGACCTGCTGCGACTGCGGGTCGTTCAACTCGGGACCGCCGGCTACCTGCTCCTCGGCGCGGTCGTCGCCGCCGAGTCGTTCACCGGGGTGTCACCGCTGGCCGCACCCCTGATCGCCGACGTGTTCGCCTACACGGGCCTGGCCACCCTGCTGCTCGCCTGCGCGGTCGCCTGCTACGGCGTCGTTCACTTTCCGGCCAAGGACACCAACCCCATCCGCACCGCGTAGAGCGCCGCCTGGGTGCGGTCGTGCAGGTCGAGCTTGCCCAGGATCGCGCTCACATGGGTCTTCACCGTCTTCTCCGACAGCGCCATGCCCCGCGCGATTTCCCGGTTGGACCGCCCGGCCGCCACCTCACCGAGCACCTCCAGCTCGCGGGCGGTCAGTTTCGTCCCATTCGGCCGCGCGTCGCCGTCGGCCAGCAGCCGGGCCACGTCTGGATGCAGGAGCACGTGGCCCGCGTGCACCGACCGGATCGCCGCCGCGAGGGCCTTGGGATCGACGTCCTTGAACACGTACCCGGCCGCACCCGCACGGACCGCGGGCACGATCGACGAGGGCTCGGCGAAGCTGGTGATCACCAGGACGCGCGCCGGGTTCGCCCGCTCGCGCAGACCGTGCAACGCGTGCACCCCATCCGTCCCCGGCATACGCAGATCGAGCAGCACGACGTCGGGACGCAGCCGCTCCGCCGCCACCACGCACGAGGCGCCGTCGGCCGCCTCGCCGACCACGGTGATGTCGTCCTGCAGGTCCAGGAAGGTCCGCAATCCCTGGCGCACCACCGGATGGTCGTCGACCACCAGGACCCTGATCTGCTCAGTGACCAAGTGGCACCTCCAGCCGCACGATGGTGCCGCCCGGGCTGTGCGAGGTGACGTCGAGCCGACCGCCCGCGGACCGCGCGCGCTCATGCATCGAGGTCATGCCGAGCCTGCGCGCGGCGTGCCCGGACGCCGCGAGGTCGAATCCGATGCCGTCGTCGCGGACCTCCAGCACCACCAGGTTGGCCCGCAGGCTCAGGTCGATCTCGATCCGACCGGCGGAGGCGTGCCGCAGCGCGTTGTGCAGCGCCTCCTGACTGATCCGGTACACGGCCTCCTCCCGGGCGGTGCTCAGCCGCGGCACCTGACCGCCGAAGAAGCGGACATCCGGCCGGTGCACCCGGTCCAGCAGGTCGGCCTGCTTGCCCAGCGCCACGTCGAGGCCGTCGCCGGCGAGGTCGGGCGGCCGCAGCCCCACGACCACCGCGCGCAGTTCGTCGGCGGCCTCGGCGGCCAGCCTGCGCACGGTGTCGAGCTCGGCGCGGGCACGGTCGATGTCGCGGTCGACCAGCGCCGACGCCGCCTCGGCGGTAAGCCGCAGACTGAACAGCTTCTGGGTCACGGAGTCGTGCAGCTCGCGGGCGATCCGGTTGCGCTCCTCCACAATGGACAGTTCCCGGTTGCGCTCGTGCAGCCGGGCGTTGACCAGCGCGATGGCCGCGTGCGCGGCCAGCAGGCCGAGCAGTTCCTCGTCCTGCGCGCTGAATCCCCCCGGCTCCTCCTTGTTGGCCAGGAAGATCTCGCCGAGGATGTCGGCGCCGTCGGTGATCGGCACGCCGAGGAAATCGGTCAGCACCGGGTGCGCGGCGGGCCACCACTCGAACCTGGGGTGGGCCCGGATGTCGGCCAGCCGCACCGGATTCGGATCGCGCAGCAGCAGACCGAGCAGTCCGTGCTGGCGGGGCACCGGACCGATGGCCGCCCACTGCTCGTCGCTGATGCCGTCGGCGAGGAACTCGGCGAAGCCGCCGTCGGCGTCGGGCACACCGAGCGCCGCGTACCGGGCGCCGAGCAGCCTGCGCGCCGAGACCAGGATCGTCTGCAGGACGTCTCGCACCGACAGGTGCGTGGCGACAGCCAGCACCGCGGCGCTGACGTCGCGCAGCTCGTTTCTCTCGATCCTGGTCACAGCGACAACGGTACGCATGCCCACCGACAAAACCTCCGGTCCTAGGACCAAAGACCGAGGCAGGTCCAGTCCAGAGACCGATGGAACCACCCAGCCACCTGCCTAACGTCGATCAAGTAAGTCCCGACCGACGAAAGGACCCCGATGTCCGTCGCCATCATCACCGGCGCCTCCCGCGGCCTCGGCCTCGCCCTGGCAGCAGGCCTCTCGGCCGCGGGCTGGCGGCTGGTACTCGACGCCCGCGGCGCGAGTGCCCTCGCCGACGCCGCGCGTTCCCTCGCGGGCGAGGTGATCGCCGTGCCCGGCGACATCACCGACCCCGAGCACCGCGCCGAACTGCACGCCGCCGCCGCATCCCTGGGCGGCGCGGACCTGCTGGTGAACAATGCGGGCGCACTAGGCCCGAGCCCGCTACCGCGGGTCGCCGACCATCCGCTCGACGCCTTGCGGGACGTGTTCGAGGTGAACGTGGTCGGCCTGCTCGGCCTCACCCAGCTCGTGCTGCCCGACCTGCGGGAACGCGCGGGCGTGCTGCTGAACATCAGCTCGGATGCCGCGGTCGAGGGCTATCCGGGCTGGGGCGGCTACGGCGCGTCCAAGGCCGCGGTGGAGCAGCTCAGCCGCGTGCTGGCCGCGGAGGAACCCGGCGTGCGCGTGTGGTGGGCGGACCCTGGTGACCTGCGCACCCAGATGCACCAGGACGCGTACCCAGGTGAGGACATCACCGACCGGCCGCTCCCCGAGACCGTGGTCCCCGCCGTGCTCAAGCTCTTGGCCAACCGCCCGGAGTCTGGCCGCGTCCGGCTGCCGGAGTTGGTATGACCAGCCCGCGCGCCCTGTGGATCCCGATCGAGGTCGACGACTTCGACACCGCCCACGAGTTCTACACCTCGCGCCTCGGACTGTCCGCAGTGGACGGATGGTCGACGGAATCCGAGCGTGGTGTGGTGCTGCGGGCAGGCGAAGGCGCCTACGTCGAACTCGTGTCCCCGGGCAGGCACCGTGCCCCGCCGCTCGCCTTCCAGTTGGGCGACCGAACCGAGGTGGACCGGGTCTTCGCCGCACTCGGCCCGGCCAAGGTGATCCGGCCGCCTGCCCGCTATCCGCGCGGACACTACGGGTTCGAGGCCCTCGACCCGGCGGGCACCCACGTCATGCTCTGGCACGAGGGGTGACGACATGAACCTCCGCACAGCGACCAGAGTGTCCAGAGTAGACGGTCAGCCGCCTGACGAGGCGGGCTTTCACTGCGAGGCGCCGGCCGCCGACAAGGAGGGAGACATGAACACCCTGGAGTTCACACTGCCTGCCGAGTCGGAGGCGCACGAGCCGCCGGAGGCACGCGGGTTGTCGCGTGACGGTGTCCGACTGCTGGTCGGCGAGGGCGCCTCGCTCAGCCACCGTCGGTTCGCCGATCTGCCGACCGTGCTGCGACCGGGTGACCTGCTCGTCGTCAACACGTCCGCGACGCTGCCCGCCGCGCTCGTGATACCGGGCACCGACTTGACCGTGCACCTGTCGACCGAGTTGCCCACGGGCACCTGGTTAGTGGAGTTGCGGCAGGCCGAGGGCAAGTCGACCGCGCCGTACCCGCTCGGGGACCCCGGGGCGAGGTACGAGGCGATCGGCGGCGCAGTGGTGACCCTGCTGCGCCGATTCTCCCGCGACCGGCTGTGGGAGGCCACGGTGACACCGGGCGCGTTCGGGTCGGTAGTCGGCTACCTGCACGCCTTCGGCTCCCCGATCCGCTACGACTACGTGCCGCGGGCGTGGCCGCTTCGGTACTACCAGACCGTGTTCGGCACCGAACCGGGCAGCGCCGAGATGCCCAGCGCGTCCCGCCCGTTCACCGACCGACTGGTGACCACACTGGTGTCGGCGGGCGTTCAGTTCGCCCCGGTACTCCTGCACACCGGTGTGGCTTCCCCGGAGGCCCACGAACGCCCCTACCCCGAACGCTTCCGGGTCACGGCGACCACCGCCCGCCTGGTCAACCACACCCGCGCGGCGGGCGGGCGGGTGATCGCGGTGGGGACGACCGCGGTGCGGGCATTGGAAAGCGCGGTCACCGCCGATGGCACCGTGGCGACGGCGGAAGGGTGGACGGACCTGATCGTCACACCGGACCGCGGCGTGCGCGCGGTCGACGGACTGCTGACGGGATTCCACGAACC
Source organism: Actinokineospora sp. (assembly GCF_052390155.1). NCBI lineage: Bacteria > Bacillati > Actinomycetota > Actinomycetes > Pseudonocardiales > Pseudonocardiaceae > Actinokineospora > Actinokineospora sp. Next base: position 23,648 of record NZ_JBQTHF010000038.1, read on the forward strand.
TCGTGCGTCCCACTTGGACATGCTCGCCGCCATCGCAGGCCGCGACCTCCTCGACCGGTGCTACCGGTCCGCAGTGGAAGGAGGCTACCTCTGGCACGAATTCGGCGACCTCAACCTCTTGATCCCCTGACCACCCACACCCGTCGACGGCCGGGCAGGGTCGTCCGGGTGGCCAACTAGTGTCCTGCGCCAGGAATTCGATCAAGATATGAGGCGAGGCGGTCGAAGATCTCGTCGGCGGTCTTGGTCCAGTTGAAGGGCTTCGGGTCGTCGTTCCATGCCTTGGTCCAGTCGCGGATGTCGTTTCCAGGGCGCGTAGTGACGTGTGCGCGGCTCGGCGTAGTCGTTTGTCGGTGAGCAGGCCGAACCATCGCTCGACCTGGTTGAGCCAGGAGGAGTAGGTGGGGGTGAAGTGCATGCGGAAGCGGGGATGTGCGCTGAGCCATCGCTGGACGCTGGGGTGTTTGTGGGTGGTGTAGTTGTCGCAGATGAGGTGCACGTCCAGGTCGGCGGGCACCTCTTTGTCGATCTTGGTGAGGAACTTCTTGAACTCCACCGCCCGGTGGCGGCGGTGGATCGAGCCGATCACCTCGCCGGTGGCCACGTCGAGGGCGGCGAACAGGGTGGTGATGCCGTGTCGGATGTAGTCGTGGGTGCGGCGTTCGGGCAGGCCCGGCATCATCGGCAGCATCGGCGCGGACCTGTCCAGGGCCTGGATCTGGCTCTTTTCGTCCACGCACAGCACCAGCGCCTTCTCCGGCGGGTCCAGGTACAAGCCGACCACGTCGCGGACCTTGTCCACGAACTGCGGATCGTTGGACAACTTGAACGTCTCGACCTTGTGCGGCTTGAGGTTGAACGCCTTCCAGATCCGCCCCACCGTCGAACGCGACAGCCCCACTCTCGGCGGCCATCGAGGCCCGTGACCAATGCGTGGCAGCGGTCGGAGTCCGCTCCAAAGTGGCGATCACCAACTGTTCGACCTGCTCGTCGGTGATCTTGCGCGGGCCTCCCGGGCGCGGCTCGTCCACCAGGCCCTCCAGCCGCTGCTCCACAAACCGCCGACGCCACTTGCCTACCGTCTGGGGCCAGGTCCCCAACTCGGTCGCAACGTCCTGATTGGACTTACCCGCCGCGCAACCCAGCACGATCCGACACCGCTGCGCCAACGCCTGCGACGACTTCGCCCGCCGCGCCCACCGAACCAGCGTCTCGCGTTCCTCATCCGTCAACGTCACCTCGGCCACCGGCCGACCCCTACGAGCCATCCGCCAACACTGCAATTCATCAACGAACTTCAGGCGCAGGACACTAGGATCGTCGGCATGTCGGAGAGCGGTCGGCGGAGTTTCCCACCGGAGCCGATGCGGGGCGTGGCGGAGGAAGTCGAATGGCCGCTCTTCTTCCACCCGCAGCGCGGCGGGGAGTTCGGGCCGATCAATCGCGAGCTGTTCCACTATCGCGGCGGCGCCGACTCCGGTTGGCGTGAGATCGGGTCCGCGCGGATGCTCGTCGTCCAGCATGGTTGTTGGGTTGAGCATTGTGAACCGGTTCCGGGGCAGGCCCTGCCGGACGGGTTCCTGTGGGCGGATCCGACGAAGCAGTACTACGGCATGGGTGGGCCCCATCGGTTCTACGGACCGCGGGAGAAAGTCTGCCGACGGTGCGAGGCGCCATTCGTGTTCTCCGCGGACGAGCAGCAGCACCTGTACGAGACGCTCGGGCTGCACATTGACAAGGAGACGGTGCATTGCCCGGGCTGCCGGGCGGTGAAGCGGACGCGGAAGGCGTATTCGGAGCAGGTTCGGCGCCTTGACGAGACACCCTCCCCCGACGCCTACCTCGAAGCCGCTCGGCTGGCCGCGGTGCTGCTCGCGGCCGGAGACCGGATCGACGTCGACAAGGCGATCGGGTACAGCCGCCGCGCCAAGAAGTCGGGACGGCACGTGCGGGAGGCGACCGGCATTGAGGCGCGGCTCATCGCGTTGCGTGCGGCGGACACTCACTTCCTGGAGTGGCGGTAGACACTCGCTTCCCTTGGGTGGCGGTAGAACCGCTTCCTTGGGTGGCGGTAGACGCGCTTCCTTGAACGGCGGTGGTCGGGGTCAGCCTGGTCCGAAACGTCGCTGGGAACGGGTCAGGAGGTGCCGAGGTTGACGGTTTCCGCGGTGGGTGAGTCGGCGTAGAGGTCGTCGATGTCGTGGGCGTACTTCTCGGCTATCGGCTTGCGGCGGAGCTTGAGGGTCGGGGTCAGCTCATCGCCGCCGGGCTCCCAGAAGGAGGGCACGATCCGAAAGCGCTTGATCTGCTCCACCCGCGACAGTTTGGCGTTGCCGGTGCGGACCGCGTCGGTGATGAGGGCTCGTACGTCGTCGTGGGCCACGACGGCGCCCGGGGACGCCGCGGGCAGGCCGTGTTTGGCGGCGAGTGCGGCGGCGGCGTCCTGGTCGAGCACGATCAGCGCGGACACGTACGGGCGGTCGTCGCCGATGGCGACCACCTGGCCGATGACGGAGCTGGCCGCCTTGACCGCGTTCTCGATGTTGGTGGGCGACATGTTCTTCCCGGAGGAGCTGATGATCAGTTCCTTCTTCCGGTCCACGATGGTGATGTAGCCGTCGCTGTCGACGGTGCCGATGTCGCCGGTGTGCACCCAGCCGTCGGCGTCGATGGTCTCGGCGGTCTTCTCGGGGTCGTTGCGGTAGCCGCGCATCACCGAGGCACCGCGGATGAGCAGTTCACCGTCGGCGGCGACCGTGACCTCGGTGCCGTGGATCGCGGTGCCGACGGAGCCGAGCTTCGTGGTGCCCCGGCGGCCGGACGTACCGAGGCCGCCGGTCTCGGACATGCCCCAGACCTCGTACACCGGGATGCCGAGGCCCCAGAAGTACTCGATGGTCTCGACCGGGATCGCGGCGGCGCCGGACACGGCGACCTTGAGGTCGTCCAGGCCGAGGCGCTGGCGCAGCTTGGACAGCACCAGCTTGTCGGCGAAGCGGTGTTGCAGAGCCACCGCGCCGGGCACGGGCTGCTCCGCGATCTCCAGCTTCGCCTTGCGGGCACCGACCCCCAACGCCCAGCCCGCGATCTTGCGCTTGGCGCCGCTCTGTTCGTTGGCGAGCGCGGTGTCGATGGCGAGCTTGAACTTCTGCCACACGCGCGGTACGGCGAAGAAGTAGTGCGGGCGGGCGTCGGGCAGGGCGGCCGCGAGCTGCTTCGGGTCGGCGACGGAGGTGACCACGGTGCCGAACAGCATCGACGCGTAGTGCGACACCACACGGTCGGCGATGTGGGCCGACGGCAGGAACGAGAGCACCCGCTCACCCGCCACCAGGTCGTAGGAGTGCTTCACCGCGTCGACCACCGCGAGGACGTTCGCGTGGGTCAGCTCGACGCCCTTCGGCGGGCCCGTGGTGCCCGAGGTGTAGATGATCGTGGCGAGGTCGTCCGGCCCGACGGAACGCCACGCCGCCTCGAAGTCGTGGCCCTCGTCGTTGACGGCCTCAAGTTCGGCCAGCGACGTGGTGCCCTCGACGTCCGCGTCGAGGCAGATGATGCGCAGGTCGGTGCCGGTTTCCCGCAGGGTGGGCACGAACGAGCGCTCGGTGATCACGATCTTGTTGCCCGCGTTGGCGAACACGTAGGCGAGTTGCTCGGCGGCGCTGGAGTTGTAGACCGAGAACGGCACGGCACCCAGGTGCAGCGCGGCGGTGTCGACCAGGTGGAACTCCGGGCGGTTGGTGAGCATGATGCCGACCGTGTCGCCCTTGGCGACCCCGGCGGCGGCGAGGCCCGCCGCGATCCGGCGCACCCGCTCGGCGTACACCCGCCAGGTGACGGACACCGCGTCGCCCGTGGTGCGGAGTGCGACCAGGTCGGGGATCTTCTCGGCCGTGGCCTGGTAGGCCGCGCAAAGGGTCTCGGGCTGGCTCATCGAGCTGCCTCTCGGTGGTGTGGGCGGCGACGCAGGGCCGTGATCGTATGTAGCACCATCATCGCCTGTCTACGGTCAAACCGCCCGGATCGGGCGGCTGATCAGCTCGCCCCCAGGCAGATGAACGGCCTGCGGTACGGATCTTCGGCCACCGACTCGGCCAGGGCACGGGCGGGGGTGACGCCCGCCGCGAGGCGCTGGTGGTAGCCGATCATGGCGGTGGCGGCGGACTCGTCGCCGACGCGGCTGATGGCGGCGACGACAGTGCGGACGCCGCTGGCCAGCAGCGCGCCCGCGTAGCCGAGCGCCTCGTCGCCGGGGCGGACGTAGTTCAGGGCCAGCTCGCACGCGGCGAGCACGACCTGTCGCGGCGGCTGGCGCAGCCGGGCGACCTCGTAGGCGAACATCGGTCCGTCTGCCAGCTCCAACCGGGAGAACAGCGCGTTGGTCGGCTCGTGTTCGCCGTGCGCGGCGAGGTGGGCGAGGTCGGCTCCGTCGAGCGCCTTGAGCACCTCGGCGACGGTGGCGTGCTCGCCGTCGAGGGCTATCGCGTCGGGGTAGACCTGGCGCAGCTTCTCCTCTTCGGCGACGAGCCCGGTCAGCAGGGGGCCGCGGGCGAGCACGGTCCGGCCCGCGGTGGCCTCCGCGGCGACGGCCGTGAGCCACGCGGTGGCAGACGGCGCGACGACAACCGGCCTGCCGCACAGCGACGGCAGACTGCCCCAGGGCACCGCGTACAGCGCGCCGGTCGGCACGATGATCAGCTCGCGGTCGCCGACAAGGCCGAGCAGCGGCCGGATCAACTGCGCGTCGAGCCCGCCCGCACTGCGGCCTGCCGACGCCTTGACGACGTCCACGATGGGCGGCGGCAGGGTGTCCGGGGCGAGCGCGTTGAGGTCCGCGTGCAGCCGCGCGGACCACTCCGCGGCGGCGGACGAGGTCCCCAGCCGGATCATCCGTACCCGGGTGCCTGCCACGACCACGGCGACCACCTCGCCGCCGGAGGTCGCGAACGACACCAGCGCGCGGTCGCCGAGCGCGGCCGTCACCTCCTCCAGTGTCCCGACCGGACGCGGCCTGCCCCACGTGCTGGCTGACCAGCCCAGCCGCAGCACTTCGCGCTCCAGGGCGACAGTCTGCTTTTCCAGCTTCTGCGCCGAGCGGCCCGCGAGTCGCACGGACTGCACCGCGCGCCGGACGTTGCGCAGTTCGGCGGCCTTCTCGGCCATGACCGGATCGTCGATCGCGGGCAGCGGCTCGTAGCGGTACACCTGGGCTCGCGTGCGTTCCAGCCAGCCGAACAGCCGCCGCGCGTCGGGCGCGCGCCGCTGGAGCACGAGGCGTACCGCGAGTTCGCCGAGTTCCTGGCCGTGCAGGGCGGTCCCGCAGACCAGTTCCAGGCCGCCCATCCGGTCGCGCGCGTTGCCCAGTTCGATCAGGCCTGCCCGCGCCTCGGCCAGCGCGACCCGGGTGACTCCGCGGGACACGGCGAGTTCGGCGCGGCACAGCCGCAGCAGCATCTTGTGGTCGATCGGGGTGGTGGGCCGCGCGCGCGGCACCATGTCCAGCAGCACCTCGGCCGCCGCGGGATCGCCGCGGCGCAGCTCCAGCCGGATCGCGAGCAGCAGCGCGAGCGCGGTCTCGTCCTCCAGCATCAGCGCCCGCAGCCGGTCGGCGAGCTTCACCGCACTGTCCACAAGGGACTGTCGGACGCGCCCCGTGCGCAAGGCCGACACGGTTTGGGCACGGATGCCTGTCAGGGCGGCGATAGCCGCCCACCGGAAGTTGCCCCGCTTGGTGAACTTCGCCTCCGCCGACCGTGCCCGCCTGCGGGCGAGCGCGACGTCGCCGTCGAGCAGCGCGGCGGCCGCGCGGGCGACCTCGGCCTCGGCCGCGTCCTGACTGCCGCGCTGCCTGCGCAGCAGCAGCAGCGCCTCGTCGAGGGTGCGGGCGGCCTCTTCGCCCAAGCCCGCGGCGAGCATCGCGCGCGCCTGATCGACCAGCACGACCGGCAACAGGCTCAGCGCGCGCTCCCGGCACAGGCGCGCGTTCTCCTCGTAGCGGCGCAGCGCGGTGGGCATGTCGCCGGACATGTAGGCGACGTACCCGAGGTTGTGGCGTGCCTTGTAGCTGATCGTGGGGTCCAGGTCGTGCCGCTCGGCGAGGTCGACGCACCGGTCCAGCTCGGCGACCGCGGCGTTGGGGCGCACCTCCAGGATGTGCGCCAGGCTGCGGTTGAGGTACAGGATCGCCAGCACGCTGGGGTCGCCGACACCGTCGGCGAGATTGCGTTCGAGCACGTCGGCGGCGTCCTCGAAGACCCGCAGCCCCTCGTCGTTGCGACCCACCCTGATCAGCAGGAACCCGCGCTGCTCCAGCGATAGACCGGTGAGCTCCCTGCGGCGGGCGTCGTCGGCGATGTCGTGCATGAGCCGGTCGGCGACGTCGAGCCTGCCGAGCCCGAGGTCCACCTGTCCGATCTCGGTGTCGACGTAGGCGGCGGTCACCAGGACCCGCACGCGCATCGGGACCAGGTCCGGGTTGTCCCGCTCCGGCGCGGAGTCCAGCGCGCCGAGCGCCTGGTCGAGCAGCGACCTCGCCTGGGCGAAGTCATAGCCGTACACGGCCGCCCGCGCCCGGTCGTGCAGTCCCGTGGCTCGCCGATGTGCCCGCTCGTTCACTGCGGACATCGCGATGTCACGACGAGACCGGCCATGGCAGTACACAGTACTGCTCGGTCACCGGGCGCGGGCCGAACCGCGGGAATCAGGACAACCAGCCCAGACCTTTCAACTGGCAGTCGGTCTTGGCGAGCGCCGCGGTGGCGCGCAGGCCGCGCTCGGACACCGTCGACGCGTCGGCGACACCGGCCAGGTTGGCCGCGAGCATGCCCGCGATCACCGGTGTGGCGAACGAGGTTCCTGCCCACACGGCGAATCCGGTGGTGAGGTCGTCCGGGTCCGGGGTGGTCCTGGGCAGGGTCGGGTTGCCGTCGCCCGCGGTTTCCAGACCGGCGCCCTCGGGCCCCTCCCAGAGCGGGACGGTACTGACGACCGCGTTGCCGGGGGCCCACCGGGTGACCCAGTCGCCCTCGTTGCTGAACGCGGCCACCGACTTGCCGGAGGCGTTGAGCGCCCCCACGGCGACCAGCAGCGGGTTGGCGGTGTTGGAGCCGTCCGGGTTGAGCGCCAGCGCGGCGGGCACGAACGGCCGGGTGGTGGAGTCGTTGCCCGCGGCGGCGACGACGACGACGCCGAGGTCGGTCAGTTTGCGCACGGCCTCGGCGAGCAGCAGGCCGGTCTGGTGGTCGGTGTGCTCGGGGTAGAAGCCGAGCGACACGGAGACGACGTCGACCAGATCCTGCGGGGTGTCGGTGTCGATCGCGTTCCGCACGCGCTCGCGCAGCCACTCCAGGGCGAGCAGCACGGACGCGTCGGTGGTGATGCCGTCGGTGTGCAGCACGCGCAGCGACAGCACGCGGGCGTCGGGGCAGTTCTGGAACACCAGGCCGGTGACGAACGTGCCGTGGCCGGAGTGCGAGTCGGTGATGCCGAGCAGGGGCTGCAGCACGTCGCGCTGGTCTACCGGAGAGATCAGGGTGGGCATGGTGGCGCCGCTGGCGTTGGTGAGCGTGGACTCCAGGTCCGCGAGCAGTGCCTGGAATTCGGTCGACACCTCGACGACAGGGTCGAGGGCCACCTCGCCGACCGACAGCCACGGGTGCGGGCCGATGCCGGTGTCGAGCACGGCCACGACCGGACGCCGTCCGCAGGGCAGGTCCGTCGCGATCGCCCGCTGTGGCTCGGGCATGAACAGCCGGACCGGGTTGCGGCTGCCGGTGGCGAGCGCCACCCCGCCGCCGCCACCATGGCCGACGCCACTGCCGTACGGCACGCCACTGCCGTACGGCACGCCACTGCCATAGGGCACGCCGCTGCCGTAGGGGGTGCCCTCCATCTCCACGGACGCGGCGATCGCGATGTGTTCGAGCCCGATGCCCGCGAGGTCTTTCTCGTCGAACCTGCGCCGCAGGTTGACCAGCACGGTCCACGGATCCGGGGCGCGGTCGGCGACCGCGTCCTCGCGCAACCGCACCAGCACCGGGACGGCGAACCCGGCGTCGAAGGAACGCTCGGCCCGCTGCCAGCGCTCGGTCGCGGGCAGCGTGACGACGAGTTCGGCGCCCAGTGGCGCGATCACCTCGTTGTACCGGGCGATGGCCGTGTCGTCGCGGGCGATGCGCAGCGGCACCAGCAGCGTGTCGGCGCGGTAGGCCGTGGACTCCGGCCTGCGGTTGTTCCGGCTCGGGACCGCTGTGGACGGGTTGAGCACCCGCCCTCTGTGCCGCATCACGACACCGGACGGCAGTCCGACCACCTCCGACAGGTGGGCGCTGCCCTCGCTGCCCGCGCCGTTGAACAGGTGGTCACCGCTTGGACTCATGGTCGCCATTGATATTCGCCGCCTGGGAAGTCGTCGGTCACGGTCGGTGTGCGCGCTGCCCGACCTGCTCACCCGTAGTAGAGCAGGGGCACGCCCACCAGATACGTCGACGGGCGAAGTGCCTGCGTAACGGGTTTTCCCGATGCTGCGCGAGGTGGTCAGTCGGTCACCGGGTGTGGCGTCAGCGGGTGGCGGAGATCATCCCGCTGCCCAGCACGACGTCGCCGCCCGCGTCGGGCCGGTAGAGCACCACGGCCTGGCCGGGCGCGACGCCGCGCAGTTCGCCCGCCGGGCGCACGACCAGGTCGGCGCCGACGAGGGTGGCCTCGGCGGTGGCGGTGCCGCCGTGCGCGCGGACCTGGGCCACACAGTCCACGGTGCCCGTGAGCGCGACGCCGGAGGGCCAGACCGGGCGGGCGGCGACGATCTCGCGGACGGCGAGCCGCTCGACCGGGCCGACGCGGACGTTGCCGCTCACCGGCTCCAGGGAGAGCACGTAGCGCGGGCGGCCGTCCGGTGCGGGCTTGTCGATGCCGAGGCCGTGCCGCTGGCCGACGGTGAAGCCGTGCACGCCCGCGTGCGCGCCGAGGACCGCGCCGGTCTCGTCGTCGACGAGGGTGCCGGGGCGCTCGCCGAGCTTGGCGTCGAGGAACGCGCGGGTGTCGCCGTCGGGGATGAAGCAGATGTCGTAGCTGTCGGGCTTCTCCGCGACGGCGAGGCCGCGCTCGGTGGCCTCCGCGCGCACGTCGGACTTGAGCGAGCCGCCGAGCGGGAACATCGCGTGCCGGAGCTGCTCGGGGGTCAGCGAGGCCAGCACGTAGGACTGGTCCTTGGCGAGGTCGGCGCTGCGCCGCAGCTCCGGCCGACCGTCCACTTGGGACAGTCGAGCGTAGTGGCCGGTGCAGACGGCGTCGAAGCCCAGCGCGATCGCCTTGTCCAGCAGCGCCTCGAACTTGATCCGCTCGTTGCACTTGAGGCACGGGTTCGGGGTGCGACCCGCGGCGTACTCGGCGACGAAGTCCTCGACCACGTCCTCGGTGAAGCGCTCGGCGAAATCCCAGACGTAGAACGGGATGCCGAGGATGTCGGCGACCCGGCGGGCGTCGTGGCTGTCCTCGACGGTGCAGCAGCCGCGGGAGCCGGTGCGCAGCGTGCCGGGCTTGGCCGACAGCGCGAGGTGCACGCCGACGACGTCGTGGCCCGCGGTCACCGCGCGCGCGGCGGCCACCGCCGAGTCGACCCCGCCGCTCATCGCGGCCAGTACCCGCATCGCCCTACACCTCCGCCGCGGCGGGCGACTTGGCCCGGCGCAGCCCCGCGAGCCCGGCGCTGCGGGCACGCTCCACCACCGGCCCGATGGCCTCGGCGAGCGCGCGGACGTCGGCGACGGTCGAGGTGTGGCCGAGGGAGAAGCGCAGCGACCCGCGGGCCAGCGCGGGTGCCAGGCCCATGGCCAGCAGCACGTGGCTGGGCTGGGCGACGCCCGCGGTGCACGCCGACCCGGTGGAGCACTCGATGCCCTTGGCGTCGAGCAGCATCAGCAGGCTGTCGCCCTCGCAGCCGGGGAAGCTGAAGTGGGCGTTGCCGGGCAGCCGGGACGGCCCACCGTCCATACCGGACTGACCGGGGTCGCCGTTGAGCACCGCCGCGGACAGCCGGACGCGGACCTCGCGGATCAGCTCGTCGCGCAGCGCGGCCAGCCGGGCGGCGCGCTCGGCGCGCTGCGCGGTGGCGATGCGCACGGCGGTGGCCAGCGCGACGATCGCGGGTACGTCGAGCGTGCCGGAGCGCACGTCGCGCTCCTGGCCGCCGCCGTGCGAGATCGGCGTGCAGGCCACGTCGCGGCCCAGCAGCAGCACGCCGACGCCGTACGGGCCGCCGACCTTGTGGCCGGACACGGTCAGCGCGCTCGCGCCGCACGCGGCGAAGTCGACCGGGAGGGCACCGATGGCCTGCACGGCGTCGGTGTGGAACGGGATGCCGTGCGCCGCGCAGGTGGCGGCCAGCTCGCGCACCGGGTTGACGGTGCCGACCTCGTTGTTCGCCCACATCACGCTGACCAGCGCCACGGAGGCCGGGTCCTCGGCGATGGCGGCGCGCAGGGTGTCCTCGTGCACGCGGCCGAAGTCGTCGACCTCCAGCAGGGTGACCTCGGCGCCCGCGTGGTCGGCGAGCCACAGCGCCGCGTCGAGCACGGCGTGGTGCTCGGTCGCGGAGACCAACACGCGGGTGCGCGCCGGGTCCTGCGCGCGGCGGGCCCAGAAGATGCCCTTGACGGCCAGGTTGTCGCTCTCGGTACCACCGGAGGTGAACACGACCTCGGACGGCCGAGCGCCGAGCGCCGCGGCGATCACCTCGCGGGACTCCTCGACGGCGCGGCGGGCGCGCCTGCCGGAGGAATGCAGAGAAGAGGCGTTGCCGAAGGTGGACAACGCCCCTGTGAGTGCCGCGGCCGCCTCGGGCAGGATCGGCGTGGTGGCCGCGTGGTCGAGATAGGTCATCGCTCAACCAGAGTAGACGGCGGCAGGCAAAGGTGTAACGAGGCACCGCTGTGACACCTGTTCGCTCACGACGGCGCCTCGCGGGTTCGCCGGAACAGCACCACGCCGATCGCCGCGACACCGGCCATGACCAGGTCGATCGGCACCACGGCCGCGCTCGGCGCCGCGGCGGAGGCCAGGGCGGTGAGCAGCACACCGCCGAGGCCGACCATGGTCGCGGAGAACATCATGTCCGCGACCTGCAGCGCCGACGAGGTGAACCCGCGGTCCCGCTCGGCCGAATAGCCCAGCGCGAGCACGCTCAGCGAGGGGAAGCTCATGCCCATCCCGGCGCCGCAGACCACCCACAGGACCGCGGCCAGCCACGGCGGACCCCAGGCCAGCCCGACGAACGCCATGGCCGCGAGACCCGTCGCGAGCGTCCCGAAGCCCCAGCGGATCAGCGTGGTGCGCGGGATCTCCGGGTGCCGTCCCTGCCACACGGAGGCCAGCGACCAGCCGAGCGCGCCGACGGTGAGCGGCAGCCCGGCCATGGCGGGCGAGAAGCCGTGCACGGCGGTGAGCGTGAGCGGGACGAACGCCTCCACCCCGAAGAACGCGCCGGCGAGCAGACCGCGGGCCAGCACGACGCGCGGCAGGCCCGCCCGACCGCGCAGGGTGCCCGTCGGGAGCAGTGTGCGCAGCGCGGGCACCAGGGCGGCGAGCCCGCCCAGCCCAAGCCACAGCGTGCTCACCGACGGGTGCTGTGCCGCCCAGCTCACCGCGGAGATGCCGACCCCGGCGGCGACGGCGGCCAGCGGCAGACCGCGCCGGGCGGGCGCCGAGGTGTCCGGCGACGGCGGGGGCAGCCTGCGCAGCGCGGGCACCAGCAGGACCACGCCGAGCACCGCGAGCGGCACCAGGCCGAGGAACACCCACCGCCAGCCGAATCGCTCGGTGACCAGCCCGGCGGCGGTCGGCCCGACGATCGAGGGCACCACCCAGGCGGCGGCCAGCAGGCCGAACGCGGCAGGCCGGGAGCGCTCCGGGTAGACCACGGCGACGAGCACGTAGATCGCGACGACCTCGGCGCCCAGCCCGACGCCCTGCAGTGCGCGCGCGGCGAGCAGGGTCGGCATCGCCTGCGCCGTCCCGGCGACGACCAGGCCGGCAAGGAACAGCGCGGGCCCGACCATCAGGACCGGGCCCGGCCCGACCCGGTCGCAGACCCGGCCGCCGAGCACGGTGGCCACCACGCTCGCGGCCAGGAACGCGGTGAACGGCCACGAGTAGAGCGCCCCGCCGTCGAGGTCGGCGAGCATGCTCGGCATCGCGGTGCTGACCCCGAGGTGCTCGAAGGCACCGATGGTGATCAGCAGCAGGACACCGAGCGTGGTGGCCCGGTTCTCCGCGCTCCACAGGGCTCTGCCGGGGACTTCGGTGATCGTCACCCGGCTATCGTGCAACCTCCACCGTGGTGGAAGTCCAGTCGTTTACGCGCTCTGCCGCACGGGGAGCGCGCGGCGGCGGCGCTGGGCGGGCAGCGTGACCCGGTCGAGCGCGGAGTTCACCGCGGCCTCGGTGAGCGCGGCCAGTTCGCGACGGTCGGCCGCTCGACCGGGCGCGAGCTCGTCGAGGACGTGCACCTCCAGCACCAGCCCGCGCAGCCGGGCCACCCGGCGCACCGAGTCGATGATGGTCTCCTCGCCGATGAACGCGGGCGCGGTCGTCTCCCGGCCGTCTGCCATTCGGAAGCGCAGCGCCACCGGCCGCACCGGGACGCCCCCGTCGATGGCGGCCTGGAACACCGCGTGCCGGAACCGGCCGACGCCCTGGCCGCACCAGGTGGTGCCCTCGGGGCAGACGTAGACCAGCGAGCCGGACCGCAGCACGTCGGACAGCGTCGCCATGGCGTCCGGCAGCGACCGCAGGTTCTCGCGGTCGAGGAACACCGTGCCCGCCGCGGCGACGACGCGCCCCAGCACCGGCCACGACCGGATGTCGAGCTTGCCGAGCGCCCGCATCGGCCGCACGGCGTTGACCGCGGCGATGTCGAGCCACGAGACGTGATTGGTCGCCACGAGCGCGCCGCGCCCGCGCACCGTGCGCAGCGCCGTGCCGCCGGTGACCGCGAGCCGGACGCCGAACGCGCGCAGCACGCCCCGGAAGATCCCCTTGGCCAGCAGTTCCCGGCCGACGCGGCCGATCAGCGGCATCAGCGGCACGGCCAGCACAGCCACCAGCACCACGCCGACCGCGCCGGTGAGCCGGGCCGCCGCCCGAGTACGCCCGACCGTGGGCTCGTCGCCGGTCAGGCAGGACGAGCCGCACGGCGACGTCGGCATCCACGCGTGCGCCATGGCTACTCCCCCAGGAAGAACTTCAGGTAGCGCTGGTCGATGTTCTCCAGGCCCAACAGCACGAAGAAGTCCGCGACACCGAAGTCGGCGTCGAGCGCGGGCGGGCCGCACACCTGGGCACCGAGCCGCAGGTAGCCCTTGAGCAGTGGCGGCGTCACCGCGCGCGGCGGCGCGGGCACCGACTCGGGGTCCCACGGCGTCAGCGGGCGCACGCGGTGCGCCTCGTCCGCGTAGTGCTTGGTCCGCACGGTCTGCCACACGCCCGCGGCCGTCTCGCCGCCGTCGTGCAGCGGCACCGACGCGCAGCCCGCCAGCCAGCGGCGCCCGGAGAGCAGCATGTACCGGGCGATGCCCGCCCACACCAGGCTCACGACAGCGCCCGTGCGGTGGTCGGGGTGCACACAGGAGCGGCCGGTCTCCACCAGGCCCGCGCGCAGCCCGGCGAGCGCGGAGAGGTCGAACTCGGTCTCGGAGTAGAGCCCGCCCGCCGCGGCGGCGCGCTCGGGCGGCAGCATCCGGTAGGTCCCGACGATCTCGCCGGTGGAGTCCTCGCGGACCACCAGGTGGTCGCAGAACTCGTCGAACCGGTCCACGTCGAGGCCGGGCTCGGTGGTGTGCAGCGTGGCACCCATCTCCCCGGCGAACACCTGGTGCCGAAGTCGCTGCGCCGCGCGCACCTCCGCGCTGTCGTGCGCGACGAGCAGCGAGTAGTGCGGGGAGTCGGTTCCGGGCTTCGCGGTGCTGAGCAGCACCTGGGCCTGCGTCATGACAACAGGTGTACGGGCTGGTCAGCAACCATCACGTGGCCATTCCCGTGACGGGTCGGTGGAGAATCAGTGAATTGCGGGTTCCGGGGTGCGATTCGTCGCATTCGAGACCGAAATCGGGGCGGTTCCCACCCTGGGAACCGCCCCGATCAGTCTTTGTCGGACCACTCAGCCCTTGCGCTTGGCGACCTCGTCGGTGAGCTGCGGGGCGACCGCGAACAGGTCGCCCACGACGCCGAAGTCGGCGATCTCGAAGATCGGCGCCTCGGCGTCCTTGTTCACCGCGACAATGGTCTTCGAGGTCTGCATGCCCGCGCGGTGCTGGATCGCGCCGGAGATGCCGAGCGCGACGTAGAGCTGCGGGGACACGGTCTTGCCGGTCTGGCCGACCTGGAACTGGGCCGGGTAGTAGCCGGAGTCGACGGCCGCGCGGGAGGCGCCGACGGCCGCGCCGAACGCGTCCGCGAGCTTCTCCACGACCTCGAACTTCTCCGCCGACCCGACGCCGCGGCCGCCGGAGACGACGATCGACGCCTCGGTCAGCTCGGGCCGGTCGCCGCCCGCGAGCGGCTCCTGGCCGGTGATCCGGGTCGCCTTGGCCGGGTCGGTCGCGGGAATCTCCACGACCTCCTCGGCCGCCGCGCCCTGCGCCTGCTCGGCCTCCATGCCGCCGGGGCGCACCGACACGATCGGGGTGCCCCTGGTGGACTTGGACTTCACCACGAACGCGCCACCGAAGATGGACTGCACCGCGGTGACGTCGCCCTCGGCGCCCTCGATGCCGATCGCGTCCACCAGCAGGCCGGAGCCGGTCCGCGCGGCGAGCCGCCCGGCCACCTCCTTGCCCTCGGCGGTCGCGGCGACCAGCACGGCAGCCGGGGACGTGCGCTCGACCAGGGCCGCGAGCACGTCGACCTTCGGGGTCACCAGGTAGCCGAGGGCGTCATCGGACTCCGCGACGTAGACCTTGGCCGCGCCGTAGGACGCCAGCGACTCCTTGAGCTTCGCCGCGGTGCCGGGCGAGCCGACGACGACGGCCGACGGCTCACCGAGCAGGCGGGCGGCGGTCAACAGCTCGAAGGTGACCTTCTTGATCTCGCCGTCGATGTGGTCGACGAGAACCAGGACCTCTGACATGTGTCTCTCCTCCTTCGCTGCCTGCTCAGATGAGCTTCTGGGAAACCAGGTACTCGGCGATCTTGCTGCCGCCGTCGCCCTCGTCGCTCACCCGGGTGCCCGCCGTGCGCGGCGGCTTCGGGGCCGACTCGACCACGGTGGAGCTGGCGTTGGCCAGGCCGACCTCGCCCGCGTCGATGCCGAGGTCGGCGACGGTGAGCGTGGCGACGGGCTTCTTCTTCGCGGCCATGATCCCCTTGAACGAGGGGTAGCGCGGCTCGTTGATCTTCTCGCCCACGCTGATCACGGCGGGCATGGCCGCTTCCAGGTGCGCGATGCCCTCGTCGGTCTCGCGGAGCACCTTGACAGTGGTGCCGTCGATCTCGACCTTGCGGGCGTGGGTGAGCTGCGGGTAGCCCAGCAGCTCGGCGAGGATGGCAGGGACAGCGCCCGCGCGGCCGTCGGTGGCCTCGTTCCCGGCGATGACCAGGTCGACGCCCTCGACCGTGCCGATGGCGGCGGCGATGACCTTCGCGGTCTGCAGCACGCACGAGCCGTGCAGCGCGGGGTCGGACACGTGCACCGCCTTGTCCGCGCCCATCGACAGGGCCTTGCGGATCGCCTCGGTGGCGCGGTCGGGGCCGACGCTGAGCACGGTGACCTCGCCGCCCTGCGCCTCTTTGATCAACAGCGCTTCCTCGACGGCGCGCTCGTTGATCTCGTCGAGCACCGCGTCGGCGGACTCGCGATCCAGCGTGTGGTCGGACTCGGAGAGCTTGCGCTCCGAGTAGGTGTCTGGCACCTGCTTGACCAGGACAACGATGTTTGGCATGGGCCTTCTTCGACCTCCCGGAAACGAGCCGCCGACGGCGCCGGCGCAACCCAGATTTTCGTGCGGTTCGGCAGACCTTGCCATGTCAATCGGCCGGTTTGCACGGTGGCCTGCACCACCCGTATGTTACTCACCAGTAGCGTGACTGCAAACCAGAGCAAGCACTAGCGGTCCGTGATGGCGCTCACCAAACTTCCCCCTGGAGGGTGGGTCTGTTGCTCCGAACGAGTTACTGTCGCCGGACATGAGGGTCGCTGTCGTCACCGATTCCACCTCGAACCTGCCTGCCGAGTTGGCCGCGCGCGAGCGCATCACCGTCGTGCCGATGCAGGTCCGAATCGGCGACCACTTGGACGACGAGGCGCGCGTGTCCCAGTCCGACCTGCTCGACGCGATGCGCGGCGGGACGCCGGTGTCCACCGAGCCGCCGGACCCGGCGGCGTTCTTCTGGGCCTACCAGGCCGCCGCCGCGAACGGCGCCGACGCCGTGGTGTCGGTCCACGTCTCGTCGCGGCAGTCGCAGACCTACGAACACGCCACGCAGGCCGCCGGGCAGGCGGGACTGCCGGTGCACGTGGTGGATTCCCGCACTTGCGGAATGAGCGTGGGCTACGCCACGGCCGCCGCCGCCCGCGGAGCCCTCGCGGGCGCCGATCCGCGCCGGGTCATGGACATCCTGGCGCACCGGCTCGGCGGCAGCTCCGCACTGATCTATGTGGACACCCTGGAGTACCTGCGCCGCGGCGGCCGGATCGGCGCGGCGGCGAAGTTCGTCGGCAGCGCCCTGTCGCTCAAGCCGCTGCTGACACTCGTCGACGGCCAGATCGCGCCGCTGGAGCGGGTGCTCGGCGCGACCCGGGCACTGCGCAGGCTGGTCGAGACCGCCGTGCGCCGCGCGGCCGACCGGGAGGTGGACATCGCGGTGGAACACGTCGGCGTGCCGGACCAGGCGCGGGCCCTGCTGCACGAGTTGGGACAGCGGCTGCCGCGGACCCGCGCGACCGTGGTCACCGAGGTGAGTTCCGTGCTGGCCGTCCACCTGGGACCGGGCGCGCTGGGCATCACCATTTCGCCGATCTGAGCGGGCGAACGCCGAAGGCCACCTTCGGCGAAGGTGGCCTTCGGGTGATGGACCAGGGCGCGCTGGTCGGATCACGGTCGGGCGGTGGCCCGCGACGTGGGCGTTCAGGCGGTCGCCGGGAGCCACTTCGCGCGGCCCGGGTCGGTCGGCACCCAACAGCCGTTGGCGGAGGTCTCGGCGAGCGGCCTGCCGAGGGCGCCGGGGGTGCGGTCGTCCGGGAGGTCGAGCAGGTCGCGCAGGACGGTGGTGGCCCAGCCGGTGCGCTGCCACAGCACGGCGCGCGGGTTGAGCACGTCGGGCGCGTCGCCAGGCAGCCGCGACGCGGTCACGTCGTTCTCCGCGTGCAGCCGGACGACGTCGATGACGTTGTCGTGCGCGCGGACGCCGACCACCGCGGCGATCTCGCCGGTGGCGTCGCGCGGGTGCAGGAACTCGAAGCCGCGCTCGACGAGTCTGCGCAGGTAGGCCGCGGTGTCGGGCGCGTCGACGGCGCCCGCGCGGGCCACCGTGGCGAAGGAGCCCACCACCGGGCCGCGGAACACCAGCGCGGGGCCTTCGGGGTTGCGTGAGTTGCGGATCGCGGTGCGGTGGTCGTCCACTGGCGTGACCTCGACGCAGTTGCCCACCGCGCCGCTGCGGCTGCCCTTGCGCCAGCGCGCGCCGGTCAGTTTCGCGGCTGATACTCCGTTGCGAACAGCGGTCATGATGACCTCGCCTCCCGACTCCCAGTCGCCGTGCAGATGCACGTGCATTCGGTGCGTGTCGAAGATAACACGTTCCGTTGACCGCGCAAATGCACGTGCATCCGAGCGTGCCGCGACAGGGGGTGGATCAGTCGGTTCTCTGCGTGACCGTCCGGTCAGATCTCGGCGAGGCGCTTCATCAACATCTGACGGGAGCCGCTCGGCGTCTCCGCGTCCACCGAGAGCCGGTCGAGGACGCGGCTGTACTGCTCGATCTCATCGACCCGGTCCAGGTAGAGCGCGCCGCTGAGGTGCTCGATGAAGACGATGTCGGGCAGCTCGCCCTCGATGAACCGCAGCATGGTGAACGAGCCCTCCGCCGCGTACCCGCTCATCCCGAAGGGCACCACCTGCAGGGTGATGTTGGGCAGCCGGATGAGCTCCAGCAGGTGCTCGATCTGCCTGCGCAGCACCCGCGGCCCGCCGATCGGCCGGTGCAGCACGGACTCGTCGATGACCGCCCACAGCTTCGGCGAGTCCGTGCGGTGCAGCAGCTTCTGCCGCGCCATCCGCAGCGAGACCCGCCGCTCGGTCACCTCGTCCGCCATGTCCGGCCGCCCGTGCGCGGCCAGCACCTTCATGTACTCCTCGGTCTGCATCAGACCGGGCACGAACTGCAGCTCACAGGTCTGGATCCGGGACGCGGACTCCTCCAGGCCGACGAAGTCCTGCAGCCAGTTCGGCATCTCCTTGTAGCGGTGCCACCAGCCGGGCTCGTTGGCGTCCTTGACCATGTCGAAGAACTGCTCGCGCTCGTCCTGGTCGATGACGCCGTACATGGTCAGCAGGTCGGCGACGTCGCGCTCCTTGAACGAGACGCGGCCCAGCTCCATCCGGCTGATCTTGGAATCGGAGCCGCGGATCTGCCAGCCCGCGTCGGCGCGGGAGATCTCCAGCTTCTCGCGAAGCCTGCGAAGTTGGGACCCCAGCACGATTCTGCGCGCCGTCGGCCTGCCCTGACCGCCGTCTGCCCGGCTCTCGGCCATAGCGCGTCCTCTCGCGAATCCGTCGATATCCGACACAGCACCCGACAGCGTCTTCCACTTGCACGTACCCCTATGGTGAGGGTACCCCTTGACTGCACAACGTCCACGATCCACGACGCTCTGTGAGGACCAGATGTCGACCACCGATGCCCAGCCGACCGACCACGACGTGCCGATCTACATCGACACGACGAAGGCCAGCATCGCGCGAGTGTATGACGCGTTCCTCAACGGCAAGGACAACTACGAGATCGACCGCGAGGTGCTCCGCCGGGTCCAGCGGGTCGCGCCGGAGGCGGCCCAGCTCGCGCGGGACAACCGCGAGTTCCTGATCCGCGTCACCCGGTTCATCGCCACCCAGACGGGGATCAAGCAGTACCTCGACTGCGGTTCCGGGCTGCCCACGGCGGAGAACACCCACCAGGTGGCGCAGCGCATCGACCCGGACTCGCGCGTGGTCTACGTGGACAACGACCCCGTGGTCCTCGCGCACGGGCGCGCGCTGCTGGAGGAGAACGACCAGACGCTGTTCATCGCCGAGGACATCTTCGAGCCCGAGCGGATCGTGCAGAACCAGTGCGTCACCCGCACGCTCGACTTCACCGAGCCGATCGCGCTGTTCCAGCTCGGCACGATCCACCACTACGCGGGCGAGCGCCCCCCGGCCGACATCATGAAGGTCTACATCGACGCGCTGCCCTCGGGCTCGATCGTCGCGATCAGCCACTTCTTCGACCCGGAGACCGACGAGCACAGCCCGCTCGCCCGCCGGATGGAGGACGTGTTCCTGCACAGCCCGATGGGCAGCGGCCTGTTCCGCACCCGGCCGCAGATCGAGGAGCTGTTCGCGGGCCTGGAGATGATCGAGCCGGGCTTCTCGCTGTGCGCGGACTGGTGGCCGGACGGCCCGCGGATCAAGCCGCTCGACCAGGTCCAGTACTGCATCGCGGGCGCGGTGGGCCGCAAGCCCTGACCCGTACTGGCCGGTAGGCCATCGGCTACCGTGCTGCCGTGTCCACCGAAACGGCAGACCCGGCCGACCAGTTGCCGCTCACCGGCGAACGCACTGTTCCCGGCGTCGCACGGGAGAACTATTGGTTCCGGCGGCACGAGGTGGCCTATCTCCGGCTGGCCGACCGGTGCGCCGACGCCGTGGTGCTGGAGGCGGGCTGCGGCGAGGGCTACGGCGCCGACCTGCTCGCCGCGCGCGCCCGGCTCGTGCTCGGCCTGGACTACGACGCGCTGACCGCGGCGCACGTGGCGAAGGTGTACCCGGCGGTGCGCACGGTGCGTGGCAACCTCGCCGGGCTGCCGCTGCGGAGCGGGTCGGTCGACGTGGTCGCCAACCTGCAGGTGATCGAGCACCTCTGGGACCAGGAGGGCTTCCTGACCGAGTGCCGCCGCGTCCTGCGCCCCGGCGGTCTGCTGCTGGTGACCACGCCGAACCGGTTCACCTTCTCCCCCGGCCGCGACACCCCGCTGAACCCCTTCCACACCAGGGAACTCGCACCGTCCGAATTGGACGAACTGGTGCGCGCGGCGGGGTTCGGGGTCGAGTTCCTCGGCGGGGTGCGGCACGGCCCGCGGCTGCGCGCGCTGGACGCCGCGCTCGGCGGCTCGATCATCGACGCGCAGGTGGCCGTCGCCGTGTCGGGCGAACCGTGGTCGGCCGAGCTGCTGGCCGCCGTCGCGTCGGTGACGGCTGACGACTTCGAGATCACCGGCGAGGACTTGGCCGCGAGCCTCGACCTGGTCGCGGTCGCGCGGGCATGAAGGAGCCGATCGGCGGGTTCGCGCTCGTCCTGCACAGCCACCTGCCCTGGCTGCCGCACCACGGCACGTGGCCGGTCGGCGAAGAGTGGCTCTACCAGGCGTGGGCGCACTCCTACCTGCCCGTGGTCGACCTGCTGCGCCGCTTGGCCGACGAGGGCCGCCGCGACGTGCTCACCCTGGGCGTCACGCCGGTGCTCGCCGCGCAGCTCGACGACCCGTACGCGCTGCGCGGCCTGCACGACTGGTTGGGCAACTGGAACCTGCGCGCGCAGTACGCCGCCGTCCGCTGGCAGGGCGGTGATCCGCTGCTGCGCGAGGTGGCCGCGGCGGAGTACCGCGCGTCGGCGCGGGCGCTGGCGGAGTTCGAGACGCGGTGGCGGCACGGGTTCTCCCCGGTGCTGCGCCCGCTGGTGGACAGCGGCGTGGTCGAGCTGATCGGCGGCCCCCTGACGCACCCGTTCCAGCCGCTGCTCGACCCTCGGGTGCGGTCGTTCGCGCTGCGGGCCGGGCTCGCCGACACCGCCGGGCGGATCGGCCGGACCCCGGCCGGGATCTGGGCGCCCGAGTGCGGCTACGCGCCCGGCATGGAGCGCGGCTACGCGGCGGCGGGCGTCGAGCGGTTCCTGGTGGACGGGCCCGCGCTGCATGGCGACACGGCGTTCGCGCGGACCGTGGGCGAGTCCGACGTGGTGTGCTTCGGGCGCGACCTGGAGGTCACCTACCGGGTCTGGTCGCCCAAGGCGGGCTACCCCGGCGACCCCGCTTACCGCGACTTCCACACCTACGACCACCCGTCCGGGCTCAAGCCGTCGCGGGTCACCGGCAGGCAGGTCGCGCCCGAGGACAAGCGGCCTTACGAAGCCGCGCTCGCCGCCGAGGCGATAGCCAGGCACGCCGCGGACTTCGTCGAGACGGTGGTGTTGCGCCTGCGCGATCTGCGCGCGAGGCACGGCAGGCCCGGGCTGGTGGTGTCGGCCTACGACACCGAGCTGTACGGCCACTGGTGGCACGAGGGCCCGGCCTGGCTGGAGGCGGTGCTGCGGGCGCTGCCCGAGGCGGGCGTGCGCGTCACGTCGCTGGGCGGGGCGCTCGACGCCGGGTACGTCGGCGGGCGGGTCGACCTGCCCGCGTCGTCGTGGGGGTCGGGCAAGGACTGGCGGGTCTGGGACGGCGAGCAGGTGTCCGACCTGGTGCACGCGGGCGCCGAACTGCAGCGCGACCTGCTCGACCTGGTGGACCACCTGCCCGCGGGCGTCGGCCGCGACCCGGTGCTCGACCAGGCGGTGCGCGAGGCGCTGCTCGCGCTGTCGAGCGACTGGGCGTTCATGGTGACCAAGGATTCCGCCGCCGACTACGCGCACCGCCGGGCCAAAGTGCACGGCGAGCGGTACGCCGAACTGGCGTCGCTGCTGCGCGCGGGCGCCCGCGACCGGGCCGCCGGGCGGGCGGCGCGGGTCCGCGCGGAGGACGGTCTGTTCGGCGGGCTCGACGCACGCGCGCTGGGTACCGGCGAGTAGGGTGCCCCAGACCCGACGGCGAGGATTCCGGTTCACGATGCGCGTGTTGATGTTGTCCTGGGAATTCCCCCCGGTGGTCGTGGGTGGGCTCGGCCGACATGTGCACGCCGTCGCGCGGCATCTCGCCGACCAGGGCCACGACGTGGTCGTGCTGTGCAGGCACGAGGCGGGCACCGACGCGCTCACCCACCCGACCGAGGACGGCCTGCACGACGGCGTGCGCGTGGTCCGGGTGGCCGAGGACCCCACCCACCTGGTGTTCGAGCAGGACCTGGTCGCGTGGACGCTGGCCATGGGACACGCGATGATCCGCGAGGGCCTCGCGCTGCTCGACGCGTGGCGCCCGGACGTGGTGCACGCGCACGACTGGCTGGTCACCCACCCGGCGATCACGCTGGCCGACCAGGCGCGGGTGCCGCTGGTGGCCACCCTGCACGCCACCGAGGCGGGCAGGCACAGCGGCTGGCTGTCCCAGCCGCTCAACCAGCAGATTCACTCGGTCGAGTGGTGGTTGGCGAACCGGGCGGACGCGCTGATCACCTGCTCGGCGGCGATGCGGGCCGAGGTGGTTCACCTGTTCGAGATCGACCCGGCCTCGATCGCGGTGATCCACAACGGCATCGAGCCGCGGAACTGGCGCGTGCGCCCGACCCGCGCCGCGCACGCGGCGCCGCTGCTGCTGTTCTTCGGCAGGCTGGAGTGGGAGAAGGGCGTGCACGACCTGATCGCCGCGCTCCCCCGCATCCGGCGCACGCACCCGGGCACCCGGCTGGTGGTGGCGGGCAAGGGCTCCCAGGCGAAGGCGCTGGTCGAGCTGGCGCGCAAGCTGCGGGTGCGCCGGGCGGTCGAGTTCGCCGGACAGCTCTCCGACCGCGACCTCGGCGCGACCCTGGCGGCGGCCGACGCGGTGGTCCTGCCCAGCCGGTACGAGCCGTTCGGCATCGTGGCGCTGGAGGCGGCCGCGGCGGGCGCGCCGCTGGTGGCCTCGACCGCGGGCGGCTTGGGCGAGGTCGTGGTGCACGGCGAGACCGGGCTGTCCTTCACCCCGGGGGACGTCGACGGCATCGCCACCGCCGTGCGCGACGTCCTGGACGACCCGGCCGCGGCCCGGCGCCGTGCCCGGACCGCGAAAGCCCGCCTGGCGGTGGACTTCGACTGGAACCTGATCGCCGCGCAGACCGCCACCGTCTACGGGAATGCCCGCGTCGGTGAGCACGGACCGCTTGGCAGGCCGAAGATCGCCTCCGGCAACGCCTTCGGACCCTAGCCTTCCAAGGTCTTCTGCAGGGCCTTCGATGCCTTGCGGGCCATGTCGGCGACCGCGGCGCGGCGTTCGGCGTCGGCCTCGTAGGCGGTGCGGCGGTCGCGGACCACCTTGGCGGGCATACCCGCGGCGATGGCGTAGTCCGGGATGTCGCCGCGCACGACCGCGTGGGCGCCGATGACCGCGCCCCGGCCGATCCGGGTGCCCTTGGTGACGGTGACCTTCGTACAGATCCACGTGTCCGGGCCGATGCGCACCGGCGACTTCACGATGCCCTGGTCCTTGATCGGCTGGTGGATGTCGGCGGTGACGTGGTCGAAGTCGCAGATGTAGACCCAGTCGGCGACCAGGGCGGCGGCGCCGAGTTCGATGTCGAGGTAGCAGTTGATCACGTTCTGCCGCCCGAACACGGCCTTGTCGCCGATGCGCAGTGAGCCCTCGTGGCAGCGGATGGCGTTGCCGTCGCCGATGTGCACCCAGCGGCCGATCTCCATCCGGCCGTAGCCGGGCCGCGCGTGGATCTCCACGTCCTTGCCGAGGAACACCATGCCGCGCAGCACGATGTGCGGGTTGGCGAGCCGGAACCTGAGCAGCCGCCAGTAGCGGACCAGGTACCAGGGCGAGTAGGCGCGATTGCGCAGCACCCAGCGCAGCGAGTCCCGGGTGAGGAAGCGCGCCTGCGCCGGATCGCGCCGCGCGCGCGACCAACACCGCAGCCGGGCGGCCACCGGAGAGGCCCACATCGAGGTCATGGCCGAAGACGGTAGCCCAGCGGGCGGGGGCCGATGGCAGGGTGGTGGCATGCCCCGACTGATCATCGATACCGACCCCGGCGTGGACGACGCCTTCGCGCTGGCGCTGGCCGCCCGGTCCCCCGAGGTCGACCTGCTGGCGGTCACGACCGTGTTCGGCAACGTCGGATTGGCGGCCACGACTCACAACGCGCTGCGCGTGCTGGCGCTGTGCGGCCGGGAGGACGTGCCGGTCGCGGTCGGCGCGGCCCGGCCGCTGGTGCACCCGCAGCCGCGCGAGGCCACGGCCGCGCACGGCGCGGACGGCCTGTCCGGGCGGGCCGCGACGCTGCCCGCCCGGGGGCGCGGCGTCGAGCCGGTGGACGCGGTGACCCTGATGGCCCAGGTGCTGCAAGCATCACCCGAACCGGTGACGCTGGTGCCGATCGGGCCGCTGACGAACATCGCGCTGCTGCTCGCCGCGCACCCCGGCGTCAAGCCGAAGATCGACCGCCTGGTGATCATGGGCGGCGGCCTGAGCGGCGGCAACTGCACGGCGGCGGCGGAGTTCAACCTGTGGTGCGACCCGGAAGCCGCGCGGCGGGTGCTCGTGGTGGAGGACCTGCCGACTGTGCTGGTGCCCATCGACCTGACCTACCGCTGCGCCGTCGACAACCACTGGCTGGCGCGGCTCGCGGCGACCGGCCCGATCGGCGCTGCCCTGGACTCGCTGACCGGCGTCTACCGGGCGCACTACCGGGAGTCGATGGGCTTCGACGGCACCGTTATCCACGACGCCGTCGCCGTCGCCGAGGCGATCCGGCCGGGCATCCTCGCCACCACCCGGCTGCCCGTGGCGGTGGAGACGGCGTTCGGCCCGGCCCGCGGCTCGGTGATCGCCGACCGCAGGCTGACCTCGTTCGCTGACGAGTCGGGTGCGCGGCCGATCGACGTCGCGCTCGACACCGACCTGGACGCCCTGCGCGCGTTCATCCTCAGTAGACTGTCCTAACTGGACGTGCGCTCCGCGCGGCACACGATAGCCACCGGCGCCCGACCGATCCGCGTCAGCACGACGGAGGCTTCCCCGCCACCTCGCGGTTTCAACCGCGGGCGCAGGGCATTGGGGTCGACGTCGAGGCCGCGCACCAGGATCTCCACCCGGCCGACGTCGAGCCGAGCGAGGGTCGCGCGCAGCGCCTTCTCGGTGTAGCGGCCGTGTTCGAGCACGCGGAAGGCGCGCACCCCGGGTGGCGGCACCGGCCCGGTCAGGTAGGCGATCCGCTCGTCGAGTTGGCCGAGGCCGTGCGCGGTGGCGTAGTGCCGCACCAGCCCGGCCCGCACCACGGCGCCGTCCGGGTCGATGATCCACTCGCCCACCGGGAGCACCGGACAGTCGTCGTCCTGGGTGTCGGTGACTGTCCACTCGGTACCGTCCGAGCGCAGCACCGTGGCCCGCCTGCGCACGCCGGTCGCCAGGTCGCCGGTCCACAGGCACGCCTCGCGGACCGCGCCATCGAGGGACACGAGTTCGACCTCGTCGGCCCAGGGCACGTCCGCGAAGTCGATGCCGGGCGTGCACTTCACCGCCAGGTCGCGGCCCCGGTAGGTCTCGGCCAGCGCGCCGAGCGGCGGGGCGAAATCTTCCGGCCGCCACCGCCTGCGGCCCGACGCGTCGCGCCTGCCCGGGTCGGCGAGCACAGCGGTCCCGCGGGTGACCGGGCCGAGCGCGTCGGCCCGCAACAGCGTGGCGGCCACGTTCGCGGCGTCGATGTTGTTGCGCGCCATGGCAAGCCGGACCGGGTCGAGGTCGGAGCCCACGCAGCGCGCGGCGACCCGGGCCACGGCGACCAGATCGACTCCGACCGAACAGGTCACGTCGTGCACGTCGCGCCCGACCAGTCGGCGCGCCCGGTGTCCGGCGACCAGTGCGGGCGTGGCCTGCTGAAGCGCCGCGTCGGTGAACAGCCACCGCTCTGGAGAGTCCACTTTGGACATGGCTTTTCGGCGCAGCAGCACGGTTTCCAGCAGCGCGGACGCGCGATCACCGGCCAGCGACCGCGCGGCCGCGACGTCGGCCAGATAGCTCGCGGAGGTCAGCGGCAGCCGGTCGACCTCGGCCGCCGCCACCAACCCGGCGGCCGACCGCAGGAAGCCGACGTCGCCGAGGTTGAACGCGTAGCCCACTCAGCGGGACTTGCGGCCGCTGATCAGCACGTTGTAGAACAGGTTGCGCGGCAACACCTTGCGCAGCACCCGTTCGTCCAACCAGGACAGTCGCTGCCAGGTGCGGAAGGCGAACACGGCCCAGCCGAAGCCCAGCTTCCCCGGCGGCACCGCCGCCTCGAAGGTGCGCACCGGCCAGCCGAACAGCGCCGCCGCGAACTCCTCGGTGACCGCGCCGACCTCTACCAGGCCCGCCTCGCGCGCGGTGCGCTCCAACTCCGCCGGGTCGAAGGTGTGGATGTCGACCACGGCCTCCAGCGCCGCCGCCCGCGACGACTCGTCCAGTTCCGCCTGCGGCCGCCGCCACGTCCGCAGCGGGCCGACCTTGGTGAGGTTCGTGGCCAGCCACCAGGTCGCCTGGCCGAGCTTGCGCGCGTAGCGATCGCCGATCTTGGTCGGCTCGCCCGCGAACACGAACCGCCCACCCGGCTTGAGCACGCGCCGGATCTCGCGGAACGCCGCGGGCAGGTCGGGGATGTGGTGCAGCACCGCGTGGCCGATGACGAGGTCGAAACTGTCGTCGTCGTACGGAATCCGCTCGGCGTCGGCGACCCGGCCGTCCACG
This sequence comes from Actinokineospora sp., assembly GCF_052390155.1. NCBI lineage: Bacteria > Bacillati > Actinomycetota > Actinomycetes > Pseudonocardiales > Pseudonocardiaceae > Actinokineospora > Actinokineospora sp. The sequence continues at coordinate 50,466 of NZ_JBQTHF010000038.1, forward strand.
TCGAGCCCGAGGTTGCGGGCGTTGCGCAGCGCCACCTCGACCATGCCGGGCGACAGGTCGGTGACCGAGCCCTTCTTGATCACCCCGCCCTGCATCAGATTCAGCAGGAAGAAACCCGTGCCACTGCCCAATTCCATGGCCGTCTCGTACGGCCAGTCCCGCTCGCCCGCAACCGCCCTGAACCGGCCGACCGCATAGTCGATGCAGCGCTCGTCGTAGGAGATGGACCACTTCTCGTCGTACGAGCCCGCCTCCCAGTCGTGATAGAGCACGTTGGCGAGCTTCGGGTCGGCGAACGCGGCCCGGACCTGCTCGGCGGTGGCGTGCGGGTTCGGCATCGGGTCAGCGGCCATGGAACTCCGCCTTCCCGGGGCCGTTGTCGATGAACGAGCGCAGACCCGTCTCGCGGTCCTCGGTCGCGAACAACGCGGCGAACAGCGTCGTCTCCAGCTTCAGGCCGTTGGCGAGGTCGGTGTCGAGACCGAAGTCGATCGCCAGCTTCGCCGCGGCGAGCGCGCGCGCGGCACCCTTGGTGAACTGGCCCGCCCAACGCTTCGCCGCCTCGTAGACGTCGTCGGGGGCGACGACCTCGTCGACCATGCCGATCGAGAGCGCCTCGTCGGCCTTCACGAACCGTCCCGTGTAGACGATGTCCTTGGTGCGGCTCGGGCCGATCAGCCGGGTGAGCCGCTGGGTGCCGCCCGCGCCGGGAATGAGGCCGAGCAGCACCTCCGGCTGACCGACCTTGGCGTTGTCGCCCGCGATGCGCCGGTCGCAGCACAGCGCCAGCTCGAACCCGCCGCCGAGCGCGAAGCCCGTGATGGCCGCCACCGTCGGCTTCGGCAGCTCCGCGATCTCGGCCAGCGACGCGGACAGCTCCGGGGCGTAGTCGGCGATGTCGGTGTAGGACATCTCGGCGAACTCCTTGACGTCCGCGCCCGCCGCGAACACCTTCGGACCGCCGTAGACGATCACCGACTTGACGTCGTCGCGCTCGCGGGCCTCGTGCGCGGCCACGCGCAGTTCGGCCTGGAGCTGCCGGTTGATCGCGTTCATCGGCGGCCGGTCGAGCCGGATGGTGCCGATGCCGTCCTCCACCTCAAGCCGAACGAACTCACCCACGGCCACGCCTCCTACCGGTCCGGTGCAACGACCGTCGCAGGCTACCTGCCGGTACGGAATTCAGCTTCGGCGGCGGGCGAAGTACCGCTCCCCGGACCGCTCCAGCTCCAGCTCCTGACCGAACGCGGCCGACAGGTTCTCGCTGGTCAGCACATCCGCCACCAGACCCTGCGCGACCACGCCGCCCTCGGCCAGCAGCAGCAGGTGGGTGAACCCGGGCGGGATCTCCTCCACGTGGTGGGTGACCAACACGGTCGCGGGCGCGTCCGGGTCGAGCGCCAACTCCGAGAGCCGCGACACCAGGTCCTCGCGGCCGCCCAGGTCCAGGCCGGCGGCGGGCTCGTCGAGCAGCAGCAGCTCCGGGTCGGTCATCAGGGCGCGGGCGATCAGGGTGCGCTTGCGCTCGCCCTCGGACAGCGTGCCGAAGGTCCGGTCGGCCAGGTGCGCGATACCCATCGCCTTGAGCAGCTCCCCGGCGCGGCCGGTGTCGAGCTGGTCGTACTCCTCGCGCCAGCGGCCGAGCACCGCGTACCCGGCGCTGACCACCAGGTCGAGCACCTTCTCGTCGGCGGGCACCCGGCCTGCCAACGCCGCCGAGCAGAACCCGATGCGGGTGCGCAGTTCGAACACGTCCACCCGGCCGAGGCGCTCGCCCAGCACGTCCACGGTGCCGGTCGTCGGGTGCAGTTCGGCGCCCGCGAGGCGCAGCAGGGTCGTCTTGCCCGCGCCGTTGCCGCCGAGGATCACCCAGCGTTCGTCGAGCTCGACGCTCCAGTCCACCGCCGTGAGCAGGTCGTTGCCGCCGCGGCGGACGCCGACGTCCGCCAGGTGCAGCACGAGGTCGTCGGGAGCACTGGCCTGAGTCTGCGCGGTCACGGCCGTCATTGTGCCTTTGCCTCACCGTGCGCTCCGCTTGCCTCCCTGCGCACCCGCGCTGGGCGCGCGCGGCGAGTGCGCCTTGACTGGCGTCGAACGCGAAGGAGTGCGCTGATGGGAACCGGTTACACCGTCAACACCACGAGCCTGGCCGTCCGGGTCGGGGAACTCAAGGCCCTGGCGGGTGAGGTCGAGGCGGCCGCGGGGGCGCTCGACGGCGCCAGCGGCGACCTCGGCCCCGGCAACATCGCCGCCGCCGCCCAGGAACTCGCCGACCAGTGGCGCGACAACCTCGGGAAGATGCGGGACAAGATCGACAAGCTCGCCGACAACGTCAGCGGCGCGGTGGCCAACTACGAGGCGGTCGAGCAGGCCGGTGCCGACCGGCTGCGGATGGCGGTCGACGAGAGCATCGCCGAGCAGCAGCTCGACGTCCTGCGCGTCGCCGCGGCCGCCCAGCAGGCCAAATCCGACCAGTTGCTCGCTGACACGGCCAAGACCGGAGGCTGACCACGATGGCACGCTCCTTCCCAGCACTCGGCTTCGATCCCGCCGAGGGCGAGGTCTCGTCGGTACAAGAGCTGCTGATCAACCTCGCCCAGGTGCAGACCATGCTCGCCGCGGTCGGCCCCCGACTCTCCGAAGCGATCAAGATCGCCGACGACTGGGACGGCTCGGCCGCCGAGGAGTTCAGCGACCACGGCGACGACCTCCCGCTGGGGATCGACAAGGGCGCGGAGTCCATGACGAAGGCGTCCACGGCCCTGGCGACCTGGGGCGGACAGATGAAGGCCAACCAGGACAAGGCCGACGACCTCGAAGCCAAGGCGAAGAAGCTCAAGAAGCAGCTCAAGGCAGCCGAGGCCGCCCAAGACGCGGCGGCATCGGCCATCCCGCACGACACCACCCGGCGGGACTACGACGACAAGTACCAGGCGTTCCTGAACACCGTCGACGAGGCGGGCGACCTGCGGGCGCAGTTGGAAGCGGTCATCGCCGACGCGGAACGGCTCAAGAGCAAGCACCTGCGGGAGGCGAATCAGGCCGCCGAGGGCCTCAAGAGCGGCCCGGACGACGTGTTCGGCGTGGAGAACGACGGCTGGTTCGTGCAGACCCTCGACGGGATCGGCAAGACCTCGGGCATCGTCTCCAGCGCGGCGGCCTTGGTCGCCGCGGGCTCGCTGCTGATCCCCGGTGTCGGCCTGGTCGTGGCCCCGATCGCGGGCACTGTCGCGGCCGGGGCGGGCGGGATCAACGCGCTCACCGGGCTCGCCCAGAAGGCCGCGGGCTCCCGCAACGCGCCGCACTGGATCGACATCGGGCTCGGGCTCGTCCCCGGCCGCACGGTCACCTCCGGCGCGGTCGGCCTGGGCAAGGGCCTGCTCGACGACGTCGCCGAGAACAGCACGCGGCTGCGTACCGCGGGCGCGGGTGCCCGCGACGGCGTCAAGGACGGATTCACCTCCGCCGGACTCGGCCAGGCCGCGAAGAACATCAAGGAACTGCGCGACGCCACCCGAACCACCGGGTCGCTCAAGGAGGCCCTGCGCGAAAAGGGCGCCAAAGACCTGCGCGACAAGGGCGACGACCTCGCCAAGCGCTTCCAGGACCCGGAGAAGTTCACCCCGGCCCAGCGCGACGCCTTCGGCCGCCTCCGCTCCACGGGCGACGCCTTCTCCGCCGCCGTCGACACCACCGTCAAGTCCGCCACCGCGGCGGGCGTCGAACTCACCCCCGCCCAGCGGCGCGAGCTGGAGCTGCTCAAGCTCGCGGGCAACCCCGGCCGCGGCGCGGCGGAGAACGCGGTCATCAACACGACCGCGGTCACCGCGAAGGAGCACAACCCGTGAGGCTCGCCATGCCCGCCGAAGCCCGCCAGGTGTCGATGGGGCAGCCGGAGCTGGCGGTCCAGGAGTTCGCAAGCATCATCGGTGACCTGCGCAACACCCCCGCGTCGGCGGCCGACCTGGAGCCACTGGCAGCCCAGGCCGTGGACGCCGCGCTGCGGGAGGGCGCGTTCCTGATGGCGGTGGTCACCCCAGAAGGCGCCGACCCTGCCCTGCTCACCGGCGTCGCCCTGGTCGTACCGGCAGGCTGGGACACCGACACGGCCGAAGCCCTGCGCGACTCCGTCGAGAACGTCGGCGGCCCGGACGTGCGGGAGACGATGACCGTGGAGACCGCGATGGGCCCAGCCGTGATCGCCCAGCGCATCCCCGGCCCTGAGCAAGCGCGCGAACGGCTGCCGCTGACACTGCAGTTGCAGGGGTTCATCCCGGAGCCGGACACCGGTCGGATGCTGCTGCTGACGCTGGCAAGCCCGTCCCAGCGGGGCTGGCACGAGCACCAGCGGCTGTTCAGCGCACTGGTCGCCTCCGCGACTCCGTCAGGCGAACTGCCTGCCGAGAACCCCGGCCCTTCTTCCCGCAGCCGACGTACGGCCGAGAACGAGGACGAGTCGTTCGAACACCACACCTTCCGGCTGTAGGCGCGGGCCAACCGGCAACCCGAATCGTGGCTCTGTCCAGCACCCCGGCCTTGACACCTCGAACCTGTCAGCCCGGTGGTCCAGGATGGAGGACGTGCCTCACTCAACTCGGCGTCCGCTGCCCGGTCATCCGTTTCCGCTCGGCGCACATCCCGAGGCCGGTGGCGTGCGCTTCGCCGTCGCGTCGTCGGTGGCCGAAGCGGTAGAACTCTGTCTGGTGGCCGACGGCGACAACGGGCCTGTCGAGCAGCGGATCGAACTGACCGAGCGCACCTTCGGCATCTGGCACGGCATGGTCCCCGGCGTCACCCCCGGCCAGCGCTACGGCTATCGCGTGCACGGTCCCTACGACCCCGCACGCGGCATCCGCTGCAACCCGGCGAAACTTCTCGTCGATCCCTACGCGCGGCGGATCACCGGCGCGGTGGCCGACCTGGCCGCCACCCGCGGCTACCGCGGCGACCCGATGACCGGCCCGCCGTCGCGGATCGACTCGCTCGGTTCCGTTCCGCTGTCGGTGGTCACCTCGCCCGGCGGGCCCGACCCGGGACCGCACCCGGACGTGCCGTTCGAGGAGACCGTGATCTACGAACTGCACGTGCGCGGGTTCACCAAGCTCCATCCCGACGTGCCCAAGCACCTGCGCGGCACCTATCTCGGCCTGGCCCACCCCGCCGTGGTCGACCATCTGCTGTGGCTGGGCGTGACGGCCGTCGAACTGCTGCCCGTCCACTCGTTCGCCGACGAGCCACTTCTCCTGCGCTCGGGCAGGCACAACTACTGGGGTTACTCGACCCTTGGCTACCTCGCGCCGCACGCGGGCTACGCGTGCAGGCCGGGCCGCGAGGTCGAGGAGTTCCGCACCATGGTCGCCGCACTGCACGCGGCGGGGATCGAGGTGATCCTCGACGTGGTGTTCAACCACACCTGCGAAGGCGGGGTCGGCGGACCCACGCTGTCGTTGCGCGGCCTCGACGCGCCGGAGTACTACCTGCTCGACGAACGCGGCGCGCACGTCGACCTCACCGGCTGCGGCAACACCCTCGACCCTGGCTCGCCGACCGTGGTGCGACTCGTCGCCGACTCGATGCGCTACTTCGCGGACGAACTCGGTGTCGACGGCTTCCGACTCGACCTGGCCAGTGCGCTGGCCAGGCCACGCGGGGGCGCGTTCGATCCAGACGCCGCACTGCTCACCGCGATCACGACCGACCCGGTGCTCTCCCGCCGCAAGTTGATCGCCGAACCATGGGATGCCACCGGGGAGGGATACCGGGTCGGCGGGTTCGGCAGGCAGTGGGTGGAGTGGAACGGCCGTTATCGCGACGGTGTCCGCGACTTCTGGCGGGGCGCCACGGGCCTGCGCGACGTCGCCTACCGGTTGTCAGGCTCTTCCGACCTGTACGCGGGCGACGGCAAGCGCCCGTGGGCGTCGGTCAATTTCATCACCGCGCACGACGGCTTCACCTTGCGCGACCTCGTCTCCTACGACCACAAGCACAACCACGAGAACGGCGAACACGGCGCGGACGGAACCGATGACAACCGTTCGTGGAACTGCGGTGTCGAGGGCGAGACCGGCGACCGGGCCGTGCTGGCACTGCGCGATCGGCAGGCCCGCAACCTGCTGGGCACGCTCCTGCTGTCCACCGGCACGCCCATGCTGTGTGCGGGAGACGAGCGGTGGCGTACCCAGCACGGGAACAACAATCCCTACTGTCTGGACAACCAGACGTCGTGGGTGGACTGGAGCGTGGACGATCGCGGCGACAACCTGCTCGCCTTCGCCCGGCGGCTGATCGCACTGCGCGCCGACTCCCCGGCCCTGCGCCAGCCACAGTTCTTCGACGGCAGGCCGACCCGCTCCGGTGAACCCGACCTGGTCTGGTTCCGCCCCGACGGCGAACCCATGACCGACTCCGACTGGTTCGACGAGTCCCGCCGCACGATCGGCATGTGGATCGACGGGTCCGAGTGCCTGTCCCGCACCCGTGAAGGCGAACTGGTGGCCGACGACTCATGGCTGCTGCTGCTGCACGCGGGCGCGAACCCGATCGACGTCACGCTGCCCGCCGACCGCTACGGCCAGCATTTCGTCCCCGCGCTGGACAGCGGCACGACGCGCGGCGTGCCAGCCGACGTCGAACCGCTGTCACCAGGCAAACGGATCACACTCGCGGCGCGGGCGTTGCTACTGCTGCGGGCGCCTCGTATCACTTAGTGAGACCGCACCCATGCTCCGTCGGACCATGCCAGCATGAACTGGTGACCAGGTCGTTGTTCTCGTGGCGCGACCGCACGATCGATCTCCTTCGGGTGGCGTCGTGCGGCTGTACCGCCACGCGGCGCACCGGATTCCCTCCTTCCTCGGCCTGAGCCCGGTCGCGTCGCGTTCCGCTGTCGCAATAGGACACGAACGAGGAGCGAGACATGCCGGCTTCAATCACTGACCTGGACATCCACCCCCGGCTGGACCGGCCCGCGTTGCGCAACGTCATCGCGCCGCGGCGACCATTGTGGAGTCCGACCGACCTCCGCGACCTGACGTCCGCGGTGGCGACCATTCTGGCCGCACCGCTGGTCGACATGGTTCGGTTCTCCAGTCCACAGCGCTGGTGGTCGCGGCTCGCGGTTACCGACGAGATCGAACTGTGGCTGTTGTCCTGGCTCCCCGGCCAGGGAACCGACCCGCACGACCACGGGGGCGCGTCCGGTTCGTTCACAGTTCTCCTGGGCGAACTGGCCGAGACCTTCCGCTATCCCGCGGGTCCGATCCGCAATCACCTCCACTGCGCGGGCGAGTCGATCGGCTTCGGCGCGGGCCGAGCCCACCAGGTGCAGAATGTGGGCACCGCGATGGCAGCGAGCGTGCACGCGTATTCGCCGCCGTTGGTGCCCACCCGCGAGTACGTCAGCCTGCGCAACGTCCCCGACGAGATCCCCGCCCTGCCGATCCAGCGAGGTGCCTGATGAGTGCGGTCGATGACTACCTGGCACAAGCCCGCGCCGAACTCAGCCGCGTCGATCCCACCACTGCCGAACAACTGCGCCAGGACGGCGCCCTGTTCATCGACATCCGGCCACTGGTGAACCGAACGGCGGAGGGCGAGATCACAGACTCGATCCCCGTGGAACGCATCCACCTGGAGTGGCGTCTCGACCCCTACGGCGACCACCGCATTCCCGGATTCACCGAGAACAGCACGGTGATCGTCCTGTGCAACGACGGGTACGCCTCCAGCCTGGCCGCCCGCGACCTCAAGCGACTCGGTCTGCGCGAAGCCACCGACCTTGTCGGCGGCTACCGAGCCTGGCGCGCTGCCGGCTTGCCTGTGCGGGAGGGCGGAACCCCACCAGTCCCGTAATCGGCAGAGGCAGACAAGGAGCCACCGTCGACCAAGCCAAGCCCACCAGGTCACCCAGGCCCATCCCGCCAATCGACCGTCGCCGCAGCCCCATCTACCGCCTCGACAGGCCGATTTCGGCCATGCGTCCCGCCTACTGCCCCTGTGCCCGACGGCCAATCGCTGCGGCCCAGCACTCCAACCTCACCTCTGCGACAGTCCATCAGATGTCGGGGTGACCACCGATGCACCAACCGACTCCCCAGGTATCGGCTGACCACCGAAATAGCAACCGACTCCCCGAGGTATCGGCTGACCACCGAAATAGCGACCGACTCCCCCGGGGTATCGGCTGGCCACCGATGCGGAACCGGATCCCGCGCCGTAGCGTCTGTCTCTCGTGCGGGTCCTCCACGTTGTGCGCAGTCCTCTACTGCTGCTTGCGGTCGTCTCCAGCGCGGAGGTGGCCGTCATCGAGCGCTCGGTCGGAGAGGTCGCTCTGGGACTCGTCGGCACTGCTGTCGGGCTTCTCGTTGGCCTCCTTTCGCTCCAAATCGGGATGCTGGTCGGTGCGCTCGCCTTCCGTGCGCGTGTGCACCAGGTGGTCGTGGGCATCGGCACCCGCCTCGCGGATTGGACGACTCCGCGACGTGTCGTCGTCCTGCGTGCGGTTCCGCTGTTTCTCTCGGTGTCGGTCGGCCCGGGCAAAGCCCCGGCACGACAACGGATGTGGGGTGCGGCTCTGTGCTCCGCCACGGCCGGGGTGGCAGCCGCAGGCATCTCCGTCGCGGCGGCATTCACCGCGACGAACGGGTTCACGATCGGACTCGGGACAGCCTGCGTGTTCACCGTCGGGCACGGGCTTGTCCCGCGGAAAACACCCAACTCCACCTCGACTGGATGGCTGTTGGTCAATCTGCATCGATTGACCGGCGTACACGCACAACGACTTGACGCGGCCCCAATGGTGGGACGAACCGTGGACGCCACTCAGGACGGTCGCCTCGACGAAGCGGCCGAACTGGCGAGCCGCCTCCGCGACGAGTACCCGACACTGCGCACGGCCACCGCGGCACGAGTCCTCGTCCTGCAAGCGGAAGGTCACTACGCCGAGGCCATGGTGCTCGCCATGACATTGGTGGAAGACCGCCTGCAGACCCCGCAGGAAGCCGCCGTTTCCTTTGCCGCCTTGGCCGGGCTGGCCTGCGCCACCGTCGAGGCAGGCCAGCTCGATTCGGAACTCGGCCTCAGCACGGCGGCCCAGGCGATCGAGAACGCGGAGACCCTCGGCTACCCCACCTACAAGTTGAACGGCTCCCGAGCCTTGCATCAACTCCTCGCCGGGAACACCGGCCAGGCGATCTCGCTGGCCCGCCTCGCGGCGGACTCGTGTGACGATCTACTGGGACGCGCCGACGACTTGGCGACCCTGGCACGCGCACACATGGCCGCGGGCGACAACCGGCTGGCCCGCGAGGTGCTGGCAGAGGCCGAGAACCTGGTTCCGTGGTGGCCCAGGGTCGCCATGACCCGGAGTCGGCTCGACATCGTCTGAGCTCGACGGCCGAAGTCTGTCGGTCCCCCGCGCGATACTCCACCTTGCTCTTCGCCATCGTCGCCATCCCTCCATCGTTGGTGTACAGCGGATCTTCGTTCATTCGCTCACACGTTCGAAGATAGCGCGTTTGAGACGCCTGTGAAGTGCAAAAACAGGTATTCACTCGATCGAGCGAAGTAGGTCGCCATCGCATCAACGGCATGGCACCATCAAAGTGTGTCGAGATCATCGACCCGTCGACGACGATCTCGACACACCGACGCACTCGCCGCGGCGCGCGTTCGCAGACCATCCATTCGAGACGGTCAGTGCGGGAGTCCATTCAGCACATAAGACGGCGGTGCCACACAAAACGTGTGACACCGCCGAAAGAACAGGGAGGCAACGATGAGCTGACTATCAGGCGAGGACCACCTTGCCCAGCTCCGCGGGGGTGGCGAGCAGCCCGTGTTTGGGAAGCACGCGTGCGGTCACCCCAAGTGCGCCGGCATGCGGCAGCGCGAGTTCGGTGGAGTAGCGGCCGTCCGCGACCGGCCGCATGGACGCTGTCACCACATCGCTGAGGCTGTCGGTGTCGCCGACTCGCCCGACCACGGCTTGGACCTCGACATCGGAGGGGTCGAGGCCAGCAAGATCGACAGAGACGTGCACATGGACGCGGTCGCCGATGACCGGGGTTTGTCCGTCTTCGAGTCCAACCTCGCAGTCGGTGACCCGGATGTGCGGCCACGCACCGGACAACCGCCTCCGGTACTCGGCAAGGTCTCGGGCCACACGGAAGTTGTCGGACTGCGCCAGCGCACCGGCAGTGGCCGCAGGCGCGTAGTGCGCCTCGACGTACTCACGGACCATGCGCGAAGCCTGCACCTGTGGGCCAAGCGAAAGCAGCGTATGCCGCACCATCGCCATCCACCGACTGGGCACACCCGCCTGGTCACGGTCGTAGTAGAGAGGAGCCACCTGTGAGCCGAGCAACTCGTAGAGCGCCGCCGCTTCCAGGTCGTCACGCCGAACAGGGTCGTTGACACCGTCCGCGGTGGGAATCGCCCAACCGTTGCTGCCGTCGTAGAACTCGTCCCACCATCCGTCCCGAATGGACAGGTTCAGCCCGCCGTTGAGCGCTGCCTTCATCCCGGACGTGCCGCACGCCTCCAGCGGCCGCATCGGGTTGTTCAGCCAGACGTCACACCCCCAGTAGAGGTAGCGGGCCATGGACATGTCGTAGTCGGGCAGGAAGACGATGCGGTGCCGCATCTCTGGATCGTCGGCGAATCGGACGATCTGCTGGATGAGCGCCTTTCCGCCATCGTCAGCGGGGTGAGACTTGCCCGCAACCACGAGTTGCACGGGGCGATCGGCGTGCAGCAGCAGTGCCCGCAGGCGCTCGGGGTCGCGCAGCATGAGGGTGAGTCGCTTATAGGTGGGGACGCGACGTGCGAAGCCGACGGTGAGTACGTCGGGATCGAAAACGGAGTCGGTCCAGTTCAACTCCAGGGCGGACGCGCCGCGCTGCAGCCAGGCAGCCCGCACGCGGCGTCGCACCTCACCGACCAGGCGCTCACGCAGGCCGCACCGGATTCGCCAGAGGTCCACATCGTTCACCTGTGGACGGTCGGAGTCGGAGTCCGTATCCGAGCGATCGTGGACGGCGGTGATCTCACGAGCGGCCCAAGTGGGTCCGTGGACGCCGTTCGTGACCGACGAGATCGGAACCTCGTCGGTGTCGAAACCGGGCCACAAACCACCGAACATGCTCCGGCTCACGGCGCCGTGCAACTGGGACACGCCGTTGGCGCGTTGGGCAAGTCGCAGACCCATGTGCGCCATGTTGAACATGCCCGCGTTTTCCTCGGCTCCGAGAGCGAGGATACGACGAAGATCAATACCAGGAAGGAGAGTCTCATCGCCGAAGTAGTGCTGCACTAGGTCGACCGGGAACCGATCGATGCCAGCGGGGACGGGTGTGTGCGTGGTGAACACGGTGCCGGCGCGCACGGCGGACAATGCCTGGTCGAAGTCGAGGCCCTGCCCGGATACTAGTTCGCGGAGTCGTTCGAGGCCGAGGAAACCGGCGTGTCCCTCGTTGGTATGGAACACCTCAGGTTGGGGAGTGCCGGTCAACTCGCAGAACGTGCGGACGGCTCGGACGCCGCCGACGCCCGCGAGGATCTCCTGCCGGATGCGATGGTCTTGGTCGCCGCCGTAGAGGCGGTCGGTGACGCCACGCAGGTCGTCGGAGTTCTCCTCGATGTCGGAGTCCAGGAGGAGCAGCGGCACCCGACCGACCTGCGCCTTCCAGATCCGGGCCCGGAGCACCCGGCCGCCTGGCATCGCGACGTGTACCAGGATCGGTGCCCCTGACGGCTCGGCGAGGGGCTGGAGCGGAAGCCCGTTCGGGTCGATCACCGGATAGTGCTCGACCTGCCAGCCGTCGAGGGACAGTGACTGCCGGAAGTAGCCCGAACGATAGAGGAGGCCAACGCCGATGAGCGGCACGCCGAGGTCGGACGCGGCCTTGAGGTGGTCGCCCGCGAGGACGCCGAGGCCGCCGGAGTAGTTCGGCAGGGCCTCGGTGACCCCGAACTCCATCGAGAAGTAGGCGATGGCGCCGGGGAGTCGGGTGCCGTTGAGTTCGGTCGCCCGATGCTGGTACCAACGCGGTTCGTCCAGGTACCGGCGCAGGTCATCGGACACGGCGCGCACGTGGTCGAGGAAGGCGTCGTCGCCTGCCAGGCGCTCCAGGCGGTCGGCCGGGACCTGAGCGAGCAAGTGGAGCGGGTCGCCGCCGACTCGCTCCCAAATGTCCTGGTCGACGGCGGCGAACAGATCCTGCGTGGGCGGATGCCAGGTCCACCGCAGGTTGGTGGCGAGCATGCCGAGATCGGCAAGCGGCTCGGGCAGACCGGCACGGACGGTGAATCGGCGTACGGCTCTCACGGTGACCGACCCTATCGGCCAAGCTGGATCGAGCAAGCCGCCCGTCCGTTGTCGCCGGTCGTGGCAGTCCGGGTAGGAGTGCAGTCGCGCTGGTCGAGCGCAACGGGCAGCCGGTGGGAAGTCGACGAAAGCAGACGAAAGAAAGATGGGTGAGCCAGGGACGGAAATGCACTCGGCAGGAACTGCCGACTGAGCGAACGCCGACGACAGAAGCCGTGAGCGGGCAGACGACGCACGTGCGCTCGACTGTGAGCGGCAGACGAAGCATGCGTGCTTGACCATGGCCGGGCTGTGGGTAGTGGCTGTGGGTAGTGATCGACACGCTCTGGTACCTGGTGGTGTCGCGCTGCCGCGATCGCAGCCTCGGCGGTCCCATGGCCGCCCTGGTCCCACGGCAGCCCCGGCCCATGGTGGCGCCTGCCCAGGCTGGCACTACCACGACATGGTGCTGGGACTTGGATCTGCGGACACGTGGCGCGGAACGCAGCACGTGGGCAGCCGGTGGTCAATGCGGACCTGCGGCGATTGGCGAGCAGTGGCCGGGCCGGGCCGTGCCGGGTCGGGCGATGCGGTGCCGGTCGACGGTGGGTGGACTGCGGGATGTCTGGGAACTGTCAACCTGTGCGGGAAGACTGGCGGAAGAACCGATCGATTCCCGGGCTTGACGGTGCTCGGCGGGCAGAACGTCGGGAGGCCGTTGTGTGCGACTGGATCGAGCAAGGCAAACTGGATACAGGCACCCGCAACGGAGAGGAGCCTGACCGGTGAGCGGTCGGCTGGGTATCGACGAGGTCTCCCCGAACGTCTCGTGTGGTCGCTATCCGTCGAAGGCCGTGGTGGACGAACACATCCCCGTCCGCGCGACCGTGTGGCGTGAAGGCCATGACGCGGTGGCGGCCACCGTCATGTGGCGGGGACCGCAGGACCGCAAAGCTCGTCGGACGCGGATGGCGCCCGAGGGGGTGGCCGTCGACCGGTGGGTGGCGGAGATCGTTCCCGACACCACGGGGCTGTGGACCTACCGGGTCGACGCTTGGAGCGACCCGTGGTCGACGTGGCGGCACGCGGTCGAGGTGAAGGTGGGGGCGGCCCAGAGCCCGGACGAACTGGCGAACGACCTGGAGACCGGGGCCCGCCTGCTGGAGCGGGTCGGCAGGCGTCCTGATCGCAATGGTGACCGCAAGCTTCTGGTGTCCGCCGCCCGTGCGCTGCGCGACACGTCATTGCCGTTGCCCGCGCGGATTGCGGAGGCGCTGTCCGAGCCGGTGCAGCGGGTGATGACGACGCACCCGGTGCGCGAACTCGTCACCAGGGGTAAGCCGCACCAGGTGTGGGTTGACCGCAAGACCGCGCTTTACGGCTCCTGGTATGAGTTCTTCCCCCGGTCAACTGGGGGCCTGGACACCGAGGGCAAGCCGGTGCACGGAACGTTCCGCACGGCGATTCGGGAACTGGACCGGGTCGCGGACATGGGGTTCGACGTCGTCTATCTGCCGCCGATTCACCCGATCGGCGCGGTGAACCGGAAGGGGTCGAACAACAGCGTCGTCGCCGATGATGGTGATGTCGGCTCGACCTGGGCGATCGGGTCGGCGGACGGCGGGCACGACGCGATCCACCAGGACTTGGGGACGTTCGAGGACTTCGACGCGTTCGTCGCGCGCGCGAAGGAGCTCGACCTGGAGGTCGCGCTCGACTTCGCGTTGCAATGCGCGCCGGATCACCCGTGGGTGACCGAGCATCCTGAATGGTTCACCACCCGCCCCGATGGGACGATCGCGTACGCGGAGAACCCGCCGAAGAAGTACCAGGACATCTACCCGATCAACTTCGACAACGACCCGGACGGCCTCTACGCCGAGATCCTGCGCGTCGTGTTGTTCTGGGTGAGTCATGGGGTTCGGGTGTTCCGAGTGGACAATCCGCACACCAAGCCACCGGACTTCTGGGAGTGGCTGATCCGGCAGGTGAAGGCCGTCGAGCCCGACGTCTTGTTCCTGTCGGAGGCGTTCACGCGGCCCGCGCGGCTCTACGGGCTGGCGAAGCTCGGATTCACCCAGTCGTACACGTATTTCACCTGGCGGACGTCCAAGCAGGAGTTGATCGAGTTCGGCGTCGAACTGGTCGAGCGGGCCGATGTGGCGCGGCCGAACCTGTTCGTCAACACCCCCGACATCCTGCACGCGTCCCTGCAGTACGGCGGGCGGGGGATGTTCGCGATCCGGGCCGCGCTGGCCGCGACGATGTCGCCGACGTGGGGCGTTTACTCCGGCTTCGAACTCTACGAGCACGAGGCGGTCCGCCAGGGCAGCGAGGAGTACCTGGACTCGGAGAAGTACCAGCTCCGACCGCGCGACTTCGCGGGGGCGCTGGCGGAGGGCCGGTCGCTGCAGCCGTGGATCACGCGGCTCAACGCGATCCGCCGGATGCACCCGGCGCTGCAGCAGCTTCGCACGCTGCGGTTCCACCATGTCGACAACGACGCGCTGGTCGCCTTTTCCAAGACCGACCCGGCGACCGGGGACACTGTCGTCTGCCTGATCACGCTGGACCCGGGCGCGGCGCAGTCTGGAACCCTCTGGCTGGACCTGGCCGCGATAGGGCTCGAACCGCACGGCACGTACACCGTCTTCGACGAGGTGTCCGGGCAGACCTGGCAGTGGGGGCACGCGAACTACGTGCGGCTGGACCCGTGGCAAGCCGTGGCGCACATCGTGCACATCAGGCGGTAACCAGCCCGCGCGATGAGCCACGACAGCGTGCCCCGACCCGAGCTAGTCGAGGCCGACGCCCGGGTCACGGCTGGCGCCGGAGTGCACCACAGGACACGTAACGACAGGTCAGCAGGGGTGACGGTTAGTACCCACGCGCACGTGGTACGCATTGTCAACCGGACAACGACGACGGTGACAGGACGACGTGACAGGGCGACAAAGCATGACAGTTCAGGACTCCACCGCGCCGGACGCGGCACTGGGTCTCGACGGCATTCCGCACACCGGCGCGGCACTGACCGCGGACGGACACCTCACCGAGCCGCAGGCAGAGGACTTCACCCACGCGAGATCGGCGCCGCCGGATCCGTTCTGGTACAAGAGCGCGGTCTTCTACGAGGTGCTGTGCCGCGCGTTCAACGACTCCGACGGCAACGGCACGGGCGACCTGCGCGGCCTCGCGGACAAGCTCGACTACCTGCAGTGGCTCGGCGTCGACTGTCTCTGGCTGCCGCCGTTCTACGCGTCGCCGTTGCGGGATGGGGGGTATGACATCAGCGACTTTCGCGCGGTGCTGCCCGAGTTCGGCACGGTCGACGATTTCAGCTATCTGCTCGACCAGGCGCACAAGCGGGGCATCCGGGTGATCACCGACCTGGTGCTCAACCACACCTCCGACGCGCACCCGTGGTTCCAGGAGTCACGGCAGCACCCGGACGGGCCCTACGGCGACTACTACGTCTGGTCCGACACCGACGACCGGTACAAGGACGCGCGGATCATCTTCGTCGACACGGAGACGTCCAACTGGACCTTCGACCCGGTGCGCGGCCAGTTCTACTGGCACCGATTCTTCGCCCACCAACCCGACCTGAACTACGAGAACCCCGAGGTCGCCGAGGCGATGCTCGACGTGCTGCGGTTCTGGTTGGACATCGGCATCGACGGGTTCCGGCTGGACGCGGTGCCCTACCTGTTCGAGGAGGAGGACACCAACTGCGAGAACCTGCCGCGCACGCACGAGTTCCTCAAGCAGTGCCGCAAGGTCGTCGACGACGAGTTCCCCGGCCGGGTGCTGCTGGCCGAGGCGAACCAGTGGCCCGCGGACGTGGTGCAGTACTTCGGCGACCCGGACGTCGGCGGCGACGAGTGCCACATGGCGTTCCACTTCCCGCTGATGCCGCGGATCTTCATGGCGGTGCGCCGGGAGTCGCGGTTCCCGATCTCGGAGATCCTCGCGCAGACACCGGCCATCCCGGCGGGCGCGCAGTGGGGCATCTTCCTGCGCAACCACGACGAGCTGACCCTGGAGATGGTCACCGACGACGAGCGCGACTACATGTACGCGGAGTACGCCAAGGACCCGCGGATGAAGGCGAACATCGGCATCCGGCGACGGCTGGCGCCGCTGTTGGACAACGACCGCAACCAGCAGGAGCTGTTCACCGCGCTGCTGTTGAGCCTGCCGGGCTCGCCTGTTCTCTACTACGGCGACGAGATCGGCATGGGCGACAACATCTGGCTGGGTGACCGCGACGCGGTGCGCACGCCGATGCAGTGGTCGCCCGACCGCAACGCCGGGTTCTCCCGCTGCGACCCGGCCCGGCTCTACCTGCCCGCGATCGCCGACCCGGTGTACGGCTTCCAGGCGGTCAACGTCGAGTCGCAGATGAACAACACCTCGTCGCTGCTGCACTGGACGCGGCGGATGCTGCAGGTGCGCACCGAGCATCCGGCGTTCGGGATGGGCGACTTCACCGAGTTGGGCTCCTCGAATCCGAGTGTGCTGGCCTATCTGCGCAGACACGAGGACGACGTGGTCATCTGTGTGAACAACCTGTCGCGGTTCCCGCAGCCGGTGGAACTGCACCTGTCCGACCACAATGGACGCGTGCCGGTCGAGCTGACCGGCGGTGTCCGGTTCCCGGCGATCGGCGAGCTGCCGTACCTGCTCACGCTGCCCGGCCACGGCTTCTACTGGTTCCAGATCACCACTGCCCAGGAGGAAGGCGAACCCCAGTGAGCGAACCGATGTCACCGTGCGTCCGTGAGGGGTCGTCGTGAGCACCCGACCGCTGCAGGCCGTGGAGACCCTGGCGGACGACCTGTGCGCCTGGCTGCCCACGCAGCGCTGGTTCGCGGCCAAGGGGCAGGCGCTGTCCTCGGTGCGGGTGATCCGCGCGGAGCTGATCGCGGGCGGCGACCCCGCACTGGTGCACACGCTGGTCGAGGCCGCGGGCGGCGAGGTCTACCAGGTGCTCATCGGCGTCCGCGACCACCTTCCCGAACACCTGGCGCACGCGGTCATCGGCAAGCTCGGCGACGCCTACGCCTACGCCGCCACGCACGACCCGGAGCTGATGTCGCTGCTGCTCGACCTGCTGGCCGAGGGCGCCGACCGGGGCGGGCTGAGCTGGCGCGCGGAGCCGGGTGTCGAGCTGGTCACCGGGCTGCGGGCGCGCCCGATCGGGGTGGAGCAGAGCAACACGTCGGTGGTGTTCGGCTTCCACTACATCCTCAAGCTGTTCCGCCGCCCGGTGCCCGGCCCGAACCGCGACGTGGACCTGCATCGGGCGCTGCACCGCGCGGGCAGCGCCCAGGTGGCGCAGCCGGTGGCGGTGGTGGCGGGCGAGGACATGGTGCTGGCTTTCGCGCAGCGCTTCCTCGGCGACGCGGCGGAGGGTTGGGCGACCGCGACGGCCAGTGTGCGCGACCTGCTGGCCGAGGGCGACCTGCACGCGGGCGAGGTCGGCGGCGACTTCGCGGGCGAGGCGGCGCGGCTCGGCGCGGCGGTGGCGCGGGTGCACGCGGATCTCGCGGCGGCGCTGGGGACCGAGTCGATCGACGCGCGCCGGATCGGGGCGACCGTGGACGCGATGCACACGCGGCTGGACACGGTGCTCGGCGAGGTGCCGGAGCTGGTAGAGCACGAGTCGGTGCTGCGCGCGGCGTTCGACGCGGTCCGGGCGCTGCCCGGCGACATCATGGCCCAGCAGGTGCACGGCGACCTGCACCTCGGGCAGGTGCTGCGGACCACCGCGGGCTGGGTCCTGATCGACTTCGAGGGCGAGCCCGCGTCGCGGCCGGACGAGCGGGCGCGCACCCGGTCGCCGCTGCGCGACGTGGCGGGGATGCTGCGGTCGTTCGACTACGCGGCGCTGCACCTGCTGGCGGGCGAGGAGCCCGACCACCAGCGCGAGACTCGGGCCGCGGAGTGGGCGGACCGCAACCGCGCGGCGTTCTGCGACGGCTATGCCTCGATCGGCGGCGACCCGCGCGCGCACGCGGTGCTGCTGCGGGCATTCGAGCTGGACAAAGCGGTGTACGAGGTGTCCTACGAGCACCGCAACCGGCCCGACTGGATGGCCATCCCGCTGGCGGCGATCCGACGGGCGTCCTGAGCCATTCGCGTTGTCCGAGTTTCGGACAGGCCCGATGGTGGTTAATCTGATCGACAAGGCCCGCTCAGGGTGACGCGACGGGACGGGATCGGGGTGTCCAGGATGCGGATCTCGGATGTGTTGCGTGGCAAGGGCGCGGATGTCGCCACGGTCGACCCGGGCACCACGGTGGCGGGCCTGATCGGCGTGCTCGCCGAGCACAACGTCGGCGCCCTCGTGGTGGTCGACACCGACGCCGTGGTCGGGATCGTCTCCGAGCGCGACGTCGTGCGCAGGCTCGCGGAGCGCGGCGGCGACCTGCTCAACGCCACGGTCGCCGACATCATGACGACGAATGTGTTCACCTGTGTGCCGGAGGACAGCGTGGACAGCCTGGCGGCCACGATGACCGACCGCCGCATCCGGCACATGCCCGTGGTGGTCGAGGGCAGGCTCGTCGGCATCGTCAGCATCGGCGACGTCGTCAAGATCCGCATCAGCCAGCTCGAAACCGACCGCGAACAGCTCCAGAACTACATCCAAGGTTGATCCTTTTGGTTGACGAGATCGAGCGCCTCCTCGCGGGGGCGCACCACGATCCACATTCGCTGCTCGGCGTCCACCCGGACCCGCGCCGACCCGGCGGGGCGGTGCTGCGGGCGCTGCGGCCGAACGCGAAGTCCGTGGCCGCCCTGGTGGGTGCGCGGCGCTACGAGCTGGACCAGATCGGTGACGATGTGTTCGCCGCCGAGCTGCCCGAGGTGCCGACCGAGTACCTGTTCGAGGTCGACTACGGCGCGGGCCCGGAGCTGGTGGACGACCCGTACCGGTGGCTGCCGACGCTGGGCGAGCTGGACCTGCACCTGTTCGGCGAGGGTCGCCATGAGCGGCTGTGGGAGGTCCTCGGCGCGCGGGTGCTCTCCTACGACACGCCCGCGGGCGTCGTCGCGGGCACGGCGTTCGCGGTGTGGGCGCCGACAGCGCAGGGCGTGCGCGTGTGCGGCGACTTCGACGGCTGGGACGGCCGGGCCAACCCGATGCGCTCGCTGGGTTCGTCCGGGGTGTGGGAGCTGTTCATCCCGGGGGTGCCCGCGGGCACCCGGTACAAGTTCCGCGTCCACGCCGCCGACGGCTCGTGGCACGAGAAGGCGGATCCGATGGCCTTCGCCACCGAGATCCCGCCCGCGACCGCGTCCGTGGTGTCCACTTCGGACTACACCTGGCAGGACGCGGAGTGGCTCGCGCGCCGCGACGCGACCTCGTGGAGTTCGGCGCCGATGAGCGCCTACGAGGTGCACCTCGGGTCGTGGCGCCAGGGCCTGGGCTACCGCGAGCTGGCCGACCAGCTCGGCGACTACCTGACCGAGCACAACTTCACCCACGTCGAGCTGCTGCCGGTGGCCGAGCACCCGTTCGGCGGGTCCTGGGGCTACCAGGTCACCTCGTACTTCGCGCCGACCGCGCGGTTCGGCACCCCCGACGAGTTCCGCTATTTCGTGGACGCCTTGCACCAGCGGGAAATCGGCGTGCTGGTCGACTGGGTGCCCGCGCACTTCCCGCGCGACTCGTGGGCGCTGGCCCGCTTCGACGGCGGCCCGCTCTACGAGCACGCCGACCCGCGCCGCGGGGAGCAGCCCGACTGGGGCACGCTGGTGTTCGACTTCGGCCGCCCCGAGGTGCGCAACTTCCTGGTGGCCAACGCGCTGTACTGGATCGAGGAGTTCCACGTCGACGGCCTGCGCGTCGACGCGGTGGCCTCCATGCTGTACCTCGACTACTCGCGCGCCGAGGGCCAGTGGCTGCCCAATGTCCACGGTGGACGGGAGAACCTGGACGCGGTGCGGTTCCTGCAGGAGCTGAACGCGACCGTCTACAAGCACCACCCGGGCATCGTGATGGTCGCCGAGGAGTCGACCGCGTGGCCCGGGGTGACCCGGCCGACGCACCTGGGCGGACTCGGGTTCGGGTTCAAGTGGAACATGGGCTGGATGCACGACACGCTGCGCTACACCGGCCACGATCCCGTGCACCGCGCCTTCCACCACAACGAGCTGACCTTCTCGCTGATGTACGCCTGGAGCGAGAACTTCGTGCTGCCGCTGTCGCACGACGAGGTGGTGCACGGCAAGGGCTCGCTGTGGGAGCGCATGCCCGGCGACGACTGGAACAAGGCGGCCGGGCTGCGCGCGCTGCTGGCCTACATGTGGGCGCACCCCGGCAAGCAGCTCCTGTTCATGGGCGGCGAGTTCGGCCAGGTGCGGGAGTGGTCGGAGGCCCGCTCGCTCGACTGGGAGTTGACCGGCGACGTGCTACACCGGGGCGTGCAGTCGCTGGTGGCCGACCTGAACTCGGTCTACCGCGAGCAGCCCGCGCTGTATGTCGACGACACCCGGCCCGAGGGCTTCTCGTGGATCGACGCCAACGACTCCGCGGGCAACGTGCTGAGCTTCCTGCGCCTCGGCGGCGCGCGGGAACTGGCGTGCGTGACCAACTTCGCGGGCGCCCCGCACCGGGACTACCGGGTCGGCCTGCCGCGCGCGGGCCGCTGGCGGGAGGTCTTGAACACCGATGCGCTGGCCTACGGCGGATCCGGCGTGGGGAACCTCGGCGGGGTCGTCGCGGAGAACGAGCCGTGGCACGGGCGGCCCGCGTCGGCAGTGCTGCAGCTACCGCCGCAGGGTGTGGTGTGGCTCGTGCCCGAGGAGGCCTGAGTCGGCCGTTACCGCACGGGGCGCCACGGCTCTGGGGCACACTGGTCAGGTGAGCGCGCGAACCCGATTCGGTGACACCGCCCGGCTCGTGCTGGCGATCCTGCTGGCCGGGTCGGCGGTTTCGTGCACCACGACCATCCCCGGCGAGCCGATCGGCCAGGGGTCGGTCGTCTCCCGTGGCGACCCCGACAACCCGGGCGGTGTCGACCCGTCGTTCGTGGCGAACTCCGATGGCGGCGAGATCGACCGGCTCGCCGCGACGGTGATCACCGACGTGCGCACGTATTGGGAGCAGACCTTCCCGGAAGCGTTCGGCAAGCAGTTCGAGGATCTCAAGGGCGGCTACTACTCCGTCGACACCGCCGACGCCGGCAGCAAGGCACCGCCGTGCGCGGACAAGTCGACCGACGTGGAGGGCAACGCCTTCTACTGCCCGACCGCGGACGTCATCGCCTGGGATCGCGCGGCACTGCTGCCGGTGCTGCGCGACCGGTTCGGCGAGGCGGCGGTGATGCTGGTGCTGGCGCACGAGATGGGCCACGCCGTGCAGGCTCGCACCGGCGCCGGGGTCGACCAGCGCAAGGCGAACCCGCGCAAGTTCCCGACGATCCTCATCGAGGCGATGGCCGACTGCTACGCGGGCTCGTTCGTGCGCTGGGTCGCCGACGGCAAGGCGCGGCACCTGGAGATCGCCAAGGAGCGGCTGGACTCGGCGCTGGAGTCGCTGATCAGCTTCCGCGACCCGATCGGCACCGACCAGACCGACCGCGGCGCGCACGGCGACGCCTTCGACCGGGTCTCGGCGTTCCAGGACGGCTACGAGAGCGGCGTGAAGCTGTGCGCCGATATGACGGTGGAGAACCGGAAGTTCACCCTCAGCGGGTTCACCGACGCGGGCGACCAGGCCCGCGGCGGCAACCTGGAGTTCGACCAGATCGTCACCTCGATCACGCCCGGGCTCAACAAGTACTTCGCCGAACTGGTCACCAAGGCAGGCAGGCAGTGGGCCGAGCCCAAGGTCCGGGAGGTGGGCAGCCGGCCGAACTGCACGCGCGCCGACCAGGGCCCGGTGGCGTTCTGCCCGGACGGCACCGCGGTGGAGGTGGACACCGCGAAGGAACTGCCGAAGATCCACGCCGACATCGGCGACTACGCGACCGGCACCCTGATGGCCAGCCGCTACGGCCTGGCCGCGCTGGCCGCGTCGGGCAAGCCGGTCGAAGGCGCCGACGCGCAGCGCTCCGCGGTGTGCCTGGCGGGCGCGTTCACCGGGTCGCTGTTCGGCGCGACGCCGCGATTCCTGTCCCCCGGCGACCTCGACGAGGCCGTGCAGGTGCTGCTCGACTACGACTACGCCGCCCGCGACACCTCGGGCAAGGCCATCGACGCCGGGTTCGACCGGGTGACCGCGTTCCGCGACGGATTCACCCGTGGCGGGCAGGATTGCGGCCTGACCTGAGGCGCGCATGGGTGGATCGACGTACGACAAACCGGACGCGGCAGTAGGGTGCTCGCAGGCGAAACGACAGGTCCCCGGACCGGTGCGAGCGAAGTGTGGGGATGACGGTGCGGGTAGGCGGTACGCGGATCAGGATCGCGGTGACGCTCGCGGCGGCGGCCGTGGTGGTCGGCCAGGTCGGCGGCTGCGCGGGCCAGCCGATAGCGGGCCAGGCGCGTGGCGTCGGCGACATCGACGCGGGCACCGCGGGCGGCATCCCGGTCGACAACAACGGCCCGAGCGGCCCGAAGCAGGGCGTGCCCGACGCGCAGCTCCAGGTGGAGAACGCCGACAACGGCGAGATGGACCGGCTGGCCGTCAACGCGCTGTCCGACATCTACGACTACTGGACCGAGCGCATGCCTGCCGACTTCGACGGCAAGCAGTTCGAGCCGGTCAGACGCCTGGCGTCCTACGACTCGCAGGGCAAGGCGATCAAGCTGTGCGGCACCAGCACGGCCGAC
This sequence comes from Actinokineospora sp., assembly GCF_052390155.1. Taxonomy (NCBI): domain Bacteria; kingdom Bacillati; phylum Actinomycetota; class Actinomycetes; order Pseudonocardiales; family Pseudonocardiaceae; genus Actinokineospora; species Actinokineospora sp. Next base: position 73,558 of record NZ_JBQTHF010000038.1, read on the forward strand.
CTGGTCAACGCATTCTACTGCGGCGCGGACGACAGCGTGGCGTGGGACCGCGGGGTGCTGCTGCCGATGTTGGACAAGCAGTTCGGCCCGATGTCCGTGGTCGCCGTGCTGGCGCACGAGATGGGCCACGCCGTGCAATTCCGGCTGGGCAGTCAGAGCAACATCAACCAGGGCACGCCGACGATCGTCAAGGAGCAGCAGGCGGACTGCTACGCGGGCGGCTTCTTCCGCCACGTCGCGGAGAAAAAGGCCAAGCACTTCGACATCAACGCCGGTCAGGGCCTCAACCAGGTGCTCGCGACGATGTTCTTCATCCGCGACCCCGCGGGCCTCTCGGCGAGCAAGCAGGGCGCGCACGGCCTGGCGTTCGACCGCGTCTTCGCCTTCCAGGCCGGCTTCACCGAGGGCCCGAAGCGGTGCGCGCGGATGGATGTGGACGAGATCAACGGCCGCATCGCGGAGAAGGAACGCAACGAGCAGGACGAGCAGAGCAAGGGCGAGGTCGACGTCACCGACAAGAAGTTCCTCGGCCTGCTGAAGAAGAGCCTGGACGAGGCGTTCAAGCGCTCCGGGGCCACCCCGCCCGAGATCGTGGACAACGGCGCCAAGTGCGCCAACGGCGATTCGACACCGCCCGCGACCTACTGCCCGGAGGAGAACGTGGTGGCGATCGACCTGGCGAAGCTGGCGAAGATCGCCGCCCCACCCAAGCGCGGGCAGGAGCCGGGCGCGGAGGGCAACGGCATCGGCGACTTCGCGGCGTTCGCCGAAATCGCGTCGCGGTATTCGCTGGCGATCCAGAAGTCGGTCGGGGTGTCGCTGGAGGGTGAGCGAACCGGCCTGCGCACGGCCTGCCTGACCGGCGCGTGGGCCGCGTACACCGAGGACAAGGTCCCCAATGACGGCGACGGCGACCTGCACATCGCGGTGGGCGACCTGGACGAGGCGGTGGCCGAACTGCTGCAGGACGACAGCCTGATCGCGGCGGACGTCACCGGCAAGCAGATCCCGTCCGGCTTCGCCCGCGTGGAGGCGTTCCGCATCGGCTTCTTCGACGGCGACAAAGGCTGCGCCGTCCAGTTCAGCTAGGACGTGTCTAGTACAACGCGCTGGCCAGGTCGCGGCGTGCCTTCGCTACCAGCGGGTCGTCCGCGGCGAACAGGTCGAACAGGGACACCAGGTGGGTGCGGGCCTTGTCGCGGTCGTCGCCGGTGGTTCGGCGGACGGTGTTGACCAGCCGGGCGAACGCCTGCTCGGTCTGCTGGCCCGCCAGTTCCAGGTCGGCCGCGGCGAGTTGGGCGTCGACGTCGTCGGGGGAGGTGTCGGCGCGGACGATCACCGAGGGGTCGATGGCCTCGGTTCGGGCCAGGAACCGGACCTGTGCCAGCGCCGCCCTTGCCTCCTCGTTGCCCGGCTCGGCGTCGAGGATCACCTGGTAGCCCGCCTCGGCCGCGGCGTAGTCGCCGCGCTCGAAGGCTTCCTCGGCGGCCACGAACCGCTCGTCCTCGGGCTCGGGCTCCGGCTCGGCCCCCACCGGGCCGCCGTTCTCCGCGGCCCGGATGCCGGGCAGGCGGTCGCGCAGGGCGTCGACCAGGCCGGTGAGCCACTGCCGGAGCTGCGGCTCCGGCGGCACGTCGCCGAACGCCTCGACCGGCTGGCCTGCCGCGATGGCCACCACCATCGGCACCGACTGCACCCCGAAGAGCTGGGCCACCCGCGGGCTGACGTCGATGTCGACCTTCGCCAGCCGCCAGACGCCGTTGGCTTCGGCGGCGAGGCGCTCCAGCAACGCGAAGAGCTGCATGGCCTGGGCCGACCAGGCCGCCACCAGCGCGACGACAACAGGCACCTGCGTCGAGCGCTCGACCACCTCGGCCTGGAACTCGGCCTCGGTGACCTCGACGAACGCGCCACCCCCGGCGGGCGCGGCGGCCGACGGCGGCCGGTTCGTGGCGTCCGCACGGGCCTTGAGCCCGGAGAGGTCCACCGCCCGGGAGAGGGCGGCGGACAGTGCGGCGGTCTGGCGTGGATCTGGCCTGGTCACCTGCACATCCTGGCATGAGCCTCCGGCCGCCGGTCAGCCGACGGGTTCACCGGCGAGCCGGGCGAGGGCGACCTCGGGCGCGATCCCCATCGGGTTCACCCGCATCGCCTCGTTCTCCCTGGTGACACGCAGCGCGATCGGAGCTAGCAACTCGACAAGGCGGGCACCGGCCTGGTCACCGAGCTGTGTCCACGGCTCGGCGGCGGCCTCGTCGGTGAGCGCCTCGACCGACTCGCGCAGTTCCCGGCCCTCGCCGGTGAGTCCGCCGTCGTCGCCGAGGATGCCGCGGTCGAGCAGGCGCGCCCGGGCGGCGTCCCACTCGTCGGCGGGCCAGTTGCGCGCCTTCCGCATGTACGCCGCGGTCAGGCCGTGGTCGGCGGCGAAGGCCACCAGCGCCTCGCACGGGTCGAGCCCGGCGGTCACCAGCGCCGCGACATGGCCGTCGCCGCGCGATTCGCGCAGAGTGGTGACCGATTGCCAGAGGGCGAGGTGTGGCTCGTCGGGCAGGTCGACGGCGGCGTTGGCGGCGGCCAGCGCGCGGCCCGCGGTCGGCGCCCAGGCGGCGGCAGCGCGGGCCAACTCGGCGGCCTCGGCGATCTCGGGACCGGCCAGGGTGTCGGGGCCGAGCATCCGGCGCAGCGCGCCGTCGACTCCGGCGAGCCGGGTCCGCAGGTAGTCCTCCGGCGGGGCGACGGCCCACGCGTCGGGCAACGCGCGCTCCACCAGCGACGGGTGGAAGTTGTAGAACAGGCTGGTCACCAGCCAGGCGGGGGCCGCGCCGAGCGGGGCGGCGCGCATGCCGAAGTAACCCATCCAGCGGCCTTTGCAGCCCAGGGCGTCGGTGGCGGCGATCGACTCGGCGGTGAAGTAGGTGACGTCGTGGTAGGGCTCGAAGCAGAGCCACAGGTCGCGCGGGTCCACAGTCATCTCCTGATAGTAGGACGTCCGACTATTATCGTCGCTCGGCGAGATACCGCTCGATTCGCTCCACTTTGGCCGCGAGCTGGCCGGTGTGGCCCGGGCGGATGTCGGCCTTGAGCACGAGGCCCACCCTGGGATAGTCCGCGAGCAGCACGTCGGTGGCGCGCTTCACCACGGCCATCACCTCGTCCCATTCGCCCTCCAGCGTGGTGAACATCGCGCTTGTTTCGTTGGGCAGGCCCGACTCGCGCACCACCCGCACGGCGGCGGCGACGGCCTCGCCGACATTCTCCGACTCCCCGCCGAGCGGGCTGACACTGAACGCAACGAGCACGGTCACTCCTTCGCGGCTGCCCCTTGCGCGCACACTAGCGAGGTGGCCGTCGATCACTGGGTCCTGCACCTGGACCTCGACCAGTTCATCGCCGCCGTCGAGGTGCTGCGGCGCCCGGAGCTGCGCGGCCTGCCCGTCGTCGTCGGCGGGCAGGGCGACCCGACGCGGCGCGACGTGGTGGCCACGGCGTCCTACGAGGCGCGCGAGTTCGGTGTGCGGTCCGGGATGCCCTTGCGCACGGCCGCCAAACGCTGTCCCGACGCGGTGTTCCTGCCCAGCGACCCGCCGGTCTACGAGGAGGCGTCGGCGCGGGTGATGGCGACACTGCGGGAGTTCGACGTCCCGGTCGAGGTGCTCGGCTGGGACGAGGCGTTCCTCGGCGTCGAGACCGACGACCCGGAGGCGCTGGCGCGGGAGATCCGCCGGGCGGTGGCCGAGCGGACGGAGCTGAGCAGCTCGATCGGCATCGGCGACAACAAGTTGCGCGCCAAGCTGGCCACCGGTTTCGCCAAGCCCGCGGGCGTCTTCCGGCTGACCAAGGACAACTGGGTGGCCGTGATGGCCGACCGGCCGACAGACGCGCTGTGGGGCATCGGTACCAAGACCGCGCGCAAGCTCGCCGAGCTGGGCTTCGACACCGTCGCGCAGCTCGCCAGGGCCGACCCGGACGTGCTGGCCGCGCGGCTGGGCCCGAAGATGGGGCCGTGGTACCGGACCCTGGCGCTCGGCGCGGGGTCGGCCGAGGTGGTGGGCACGCCGTACGTGCCGCGCTCGCACGGCCGGGAGATCACCTTCCAGGAGAACCTGACCGACCCGGAGGCCATGCGGACCGAGGTGGCGCGGCTCGCCCACCGGGTCGCGGCGGACCTGCTGGCCGAGGGCCGACCCGCGATCCGGGTGGGCGTGAAGGCCCGGTTCGCGCCGTTCTGGACCCGCACGCGCAGCCTCACCCTGCCCGAGCCGACCGCCGCGGCCGATGACATCGCCGCCGCGGCGGCCACCGCGCTGGACCGCTTCGAGCTGACCCGCCCGGTGCGGCTGCTGGGGGTGTGGGCCGAGATGGCGCCGCCGCCGGAGGGCTACTGAACGGCCACCCCACTGGTAACTTCAGGCTCATGACGCCGCGCACGTTGCCGTTCGACCCGATCGCCCGCGCGGCCGAGCTGTGGCAGGAGCGGATCGGCGACCCGGCCACGATGGCCGCGGTCACCAGCGTGATGCGCGTGCAGCAGATCCTGCAGTCCGCAGTGGACGGTGCGCTCAAGCCGCACGGGCTGACCTTCGCCCGCTACGAAGCCTTGGTGCTGCTCACTTTCGCCAAGACAGGCAGCCTGCCGATGCGGGTGATGGGCGAACGCCTCCAGCTCCACCCGACGAGCGTGACCAACATCGTCGACCGCCTCGAAGCCGACGGCTTGGTCAAGCGCACGCCCCACCCGACCGACCGGCGCACCACCCTCACCGAGATCACCGAGGCGGGCCGGGAACGCCGCGCCCAGGCGACCGCCGCCGTCACCGCCGCCGACTTCGGCCTCCGCGGCCTGACCGACCGGCAGACGGCGCAGTTGACCGAGTTGCTGGCCAAAGTCCGCAAGGCGGCGGGCGACTTCCAGGACTAGACCGCCAGGTCGAGCTTGCCCGTGCGCAGGGCCCAACGTTCGAACACCAGCGTGGCCAACGGCGGCACGCTGCACACGAAGGCCCACACGGCGGTCCGCCGGTCCCAGCCGAGCTGCCGGGCGCTGAGCCACGTCACGGCGAGGTAGGCGACGAATATCGCGCCGTGGATCGGGCCGAAGATCTTGACGCCCAACTCGCCGGACTCGGTGACGTACTTGAAGAACATCCCGGTGAGCAGACCGATCCAGGACACGGCTTCGGCGAGCGCGACGACGCGGAACCGACCGGCGGGGGTGTCGAACATGGCTTCAGTGTGGGGCGTGAGCGGGCTCACGCCCCACCCGGGCCAGTGCCGGTGACCGCACTAGCTATCCTCCCAGGAGAACACCCGCGTCGCGATGAAGCCGACGACGAGGGTGAAGCCGATCAGGACCGCGCACGGCACCAGCAGCGCCTCCGCGGACTTGCCGCGCACCATGAAGTCCATCATCCCGTCGTTCATGTGCCGCAGCGGGAACACCTTCGACACCGTCTGCAGCCACTCCGGCGCGAGGTCGATCGGGAAGAACGTGCCGGACAGGAACGCCATCGGCAGCACCACGATGTTCGCCGCGCCGGACGCGGCCTCCTCGGTCTTGCAGAACGCGCCGACGAGCATGCCGATCGAGAAGAAGGCGAGGATGCCCGAGAGGAACACCGGGATCGCCAGCCACCACGTGCCGGAGAGCTGGAGACCGAACACGGGCAGCAGCGCGACGCCGACGAACAGCACCGCCTGCGCGAGCGCGACGGCGATGGTGACCAGGATGCGCGAGTTGAGGATGGTGACCGGGCCGACCGGGGCGAGCCGCAGCCTGCGCAGCACCTGCTTGCGCCGCCAGCTCACCAGGGTCAGCGACGCGCCGAACACGGCCGTGATGGCGATGCCCCAGCTCAGGATGCCCGGGGTCAGGTACTGGATGGGCTTGAGGGAGGCGTCCTCGACCTGCTGGGCCTGGAACTCGAACCGCGGTGGCTGGCCGCTGGCCCGCACGTTGAGCTCCTGGGTGAGACCGGCGACCAGGCCGCGCACGGTGCCCGCCAGGGTCTGGTCGCTGGCGGCGAAGCGCAGCACCACGGTGTCGCCCCTGGCCTCTACGAGGCCGGGGAGGTCGCCGTCGCGGACCTTGGCGACGCCCGCGTCGACGGTGTCGAAGCGCTCGATCTCGACCGCGCCGCTCTGCTCCAGCGCGGCGATCACCGGGCCGTCGCCGACCGCGCCCAGCTTGATCTTCTCCGCACCCGCCTCGCCGAAGAGCAGGCCGAAGATGACCAGGAACATCAGCGGGAAGACGAAGGTGAAGAACAGCGTCGTCTTGTCCCGGAAGAAGCCCTTCAACATCGCGGTCGACAGGCTCTTGAAGGGGCCCTTCACGCGCGGTACTCCCGTCCGGTCAGGTGGAGGAAGACGTCCTCCAGGGTCGCGGTGCGCACCTGCAGGCCATCGAGGGTGCCGCGCTCGGCGAGCGCGGAGAGCAGCGGCGCGGGCGTGCGGGTGGAGATCGTGAGCGACTGCTCGTTCTCCGTCGCGTCGTCCGCGCCGACGAGCGCGAGGGCCTCGGCCAGCGGCAGGGAGCCGCGTTCGAGGATCACGTGCGCGGGCGCGTCGAGGCCGCGCACCAGCGCCGCGGGCGTGTCCATGGCGAGGATCTTGCCGTGGTCCATGATGGCCACCCGGTCGCACAGGATCTCGGCCTCGTCGAGGTAGTGCGTGGTGTAGATGATCGTCTTGCCGCGCTCCCGGATCGCGCGCAGCACGTCCCACAGGTTGCGCCGCGCCTGCGGGTCGAGCGCGGCCGTCGGCTCGTCGAGGAACACCACGTCGGGGTCGTGCACGAGCGCGCAGGCGATGGACAGCCGCTGCCGCTGGCCGCCGGAGAGCTTGTCCTCGCGGGTGTCCGCCTTGTCGGTGAGGCCGACCAGTTCGAGCATCTCCCCCGCGGTGGCCGCGCTCACCCCGTACAGCGAGGCGAAGGTCTCCAACTGCTCGCGCGCGGTGAGCTTCTCGAAGAACGCCGACGCCTGGAGCTGCACGCCGATCCGCGGCAGCAGCGCGAGGTCGCGCGGGAACGGGCTCTGGCCGAGCAGCCGCACCGTGCCGCCGTCGGGCTTGCGCAGCCCCTCGATGATCTCCAGGGTGGTCGTCTTGCCCGCGCCGTTGGGGCCGAGGATGCCGAAGAACTCGCCTTCGGCGACGGAGAACGAGACGCCGTCGACGGCGTGCAAGTCCCCATAGGACTTGCGGATGTCCTCGACCACGACCGCGGGCGGAGTGTCTGCCATGGCGCACAACGTAGACCACGCCGTCGCGGCGTCGTGGCCGAACGTGCGAGATTTGGCCGGACGCGCGAGTTTCGGCTCAGGTGGCCTGGACGCCCGCGATGAGCTTGTCCGCGGCGGCGTACGGGTCGAGGTCGCCCGCCGTCACCTGCTCGGCGAGCCGGTCGAGCGCGTCGCCGCCGTGCAGGTCGCCGATGCGGGCGCGCAGCGCGGCGACGGCGATGGCCTCGATCTCGGCGCGGGCCCGGCAGGCGCGGCGCGGTTCCAGTTCGCCGTGCTCGGTCAGCCACGCGCGGTGCGCGTCGATCGCCGCGACGACGTCGGCGATGCCCTCGCCGCGGGCGGCGACCGTCTTGACGATCGGCTGGCGCCAGCTCGCGCCCCGGATCTCCCTGCGCCCCAACGAGATCATGTACCTCAGCTCGCGGGCGGTGGTGTCGGCACCGTCGCGGTCTGCCTTGTTGACCACGAACACGTCGGCGATCTCCAGGATGCCCGCCTTGGCGGCCTGGATGCCGTCGCCCATGCCGGGGGCGAGCAGCACCAGCGTGCTGTCCGCCAGCGACACGACGTCCACTTCGGACTGTCCGACCCCGACGGTCTCGATCAGCACCACGTCGAACCCGGCCGCGTCGAGCACGCGCAGCGCCTGCGGGGTGGCCCAGGCCAGGCCGCCGAGGTGGCCGCGGGTGGCCATGGAGCGGATGAACACGTCGGGGTCGGTGGCGTGGTCCTGCATTCGGATGCGGTCGCCGAGCAGCGCGCCGCCGGAGAACGGCGAGGACGGGTCGACGGCAAGCACGCCGACCCGCTTGCCCCGCGCGCGGTAGGCCGAGACGAGCGCGGACGTGGTGGTCGACTTGCCCACACCGGGCGGGCCGGTGAGGCCGACGACCTCGGCTCGCCCGGTGAACGGCGCCAGCGCGGCGGCCACCTCGCGAAGCTGCGGGCTCGCGTCCTCGACCAGCGAGATGAGCCGGGCGACCGCGCGCGGCAGACGCAGCCGCGCGCGGGCGGCCAGAGAGGCCCCCGCGGCCGGCCGGGGCCAGCACCGTGCTTGGGGAC